>NZ_RHJR01000014.1:0-138035 GCF_004212325.1 Escherichia sp. E13S3 | reverse complement strand
TGTTTTGGCGGATGAGACATCGATAAGTAAGCTTGATAACAGATTAAATCAGAACGCAGAAGCGGTCTGATAAAACAGAATTTGCCTGGCGGCCTTAGCGCGGTGGTCCCACCTGACCCCATGCCGAACTCAGAAGTGAAACGCCGTAGCGCCGATGGTAGTGTGGGGTCTCCCCATGCGAGAGTAGGGAACTGCCAGGCATCAAATAAAGCAGAAGGCCATCCGGAAGGATGGCCTTTTTGCGTTGATGCAGAAAAAATGCCGGATGCGACGCTGGCGCGTCTTCTCCAGCCTACTCTTGCTTATCCGGCCTGCTTTTGCATCCACTCCACCACAAAATCAGCCAGCCCCTCAATATCATTAATATCCAGTAACGCGACATCAAGATTAAGCGGCGCATCACTGGCTACAGCAATAACATGCCGGTCTATCACTAATTCTTCCGGTCGATGTCCAGCTCCATCGCGAAACAGCACAATCTTCGCGATCTCTTCATGCTTGAACCCTTCAACCAGAATCAGATCCAGCTTTGAGGTATCCATTCGACTTGCGAGAAAATGTAGATCCAGCGCTTCTTCGTCTGGCGTCTCCGTTATTAGCGCCCAACGCTGCTGGCTGGCAACGATGGTTTGCGCCGCGCCAGCCTTGCGCAGCTCATAGCTATCTTTGCCCGGTTTATCGACATCCATATCATGATGCGTATGTTTAATCAGCCCCGGGCGGATCCCTCTGGCGCATAATACCGGGATAAGTTTTTTCAACAGCGTCGTTTTTCCGGTGCCGCTCCACGCGGCAAAGGCGAGTAGCGGTATCATTGTTTTTCCTGCCATCGGGCAAGCTCCTCTGGCGTATTCACGTTCACAAATGCTTCTTTACGGTCGCTAAAATCAACCGCGTGACCGCCAGCAAGATTCATAAATGCCATTACCCGGCGTTCTCCTGCTTGTAGATATTCCTGCAATAAAGGTTCAATAGCGCGATTTACCAGAGCAATAGTTGGATGATCGCGTTCACCGTCATGGACCCACACAACAGGTGCATCTTTGCGCTGATGATTAAGCCGGGAGACTAAATCGTGGGGAATATAAGGCGTATCGCACGGACAAAACAGAAACCACTCACCTGCTTCCTGCTGCATTACCGAAAGCATTCCCGCCAGCGGGCCAGGATAATCCGCCAGTGAATCCGCTATTACTTTCAGACCACTGGCCTGATAGATTTCCTGATGACGATTGGCATTAACCACGACGTGAGAGAGCTGCGTCATAAGCGCGTCAGCGACATGTTGCCACAGCGGTTTGCCGTTTAATTCCAGCAATCCTTTATCTACGCCGCCCATTCGTCTGGCTTTACCGCCCGCCAGTACAACGCCTGTTATCGTCGTCATCAGATTCACCGATATCGCCTCTTTTATTGTGGGATTGACCCTGCTAACGTGTCTGTCTCAAGAGTAAGGAGCATTACTATGAAATGTAAACGTCTGAATGAAGTTATTGAACTCCTCCAGCCAGCCTGGCAAAAAGAGCCAGACCTTAACCTGCTGCAATTTTTGCAGAAACTGGCGAAAGAGTCAG
Source organism: Escherichia sp. E13S3 (assembly GCF_004212325.1). Lineage (NCBI taxonomy): Bacteria > Pseudomonadati > Pseudomonadota > Gammaproteobacteria > Enterobacterales > Enterobacteriaceae > Escherichia > Escherichia sp. E13S3. The sequence continues at coordinate 136,461 of NZ_RHJR01000014.1, read as the reverse complement.
GTTTTGATGGCGAACTGGCGGATTTGACGGATGACATTCTGATCTATCACCTGAAAATGCGCGATTCCGCGAAAGATGCGGTGATCCCTGGGTTGCAGAAAGATTATGAAGAAGACTTCAAAACGGCGCTATTACGCGCGCGTGGCGTAATTAAAGAGTAAAAGCTTGTAAGCGCTACCAACAAAATCATTGTGAAATGATATCCTTCATCATTCGTAATGTTTTCCGGATGATGGGATGAACAACAGCGCTTTTACTTTCCAGACACTACACCCGGATACCATCATGGACGCTCTGTTTGAGCATGGGATCCGGGTGGATTCCGGTCTTACCCCGCTTAACAGCTATGAAAACCGTGTCTATCAATTTCAGGACGAAGATCGTCGACGTTTTGTCGTCAAATTTTATCGCCCTGAACGTTGGACAGCTGATCAAATCCTCGAAGAACATCAATTTGCGTTGCAGCTGGTAAGCGATGAAGTTCCGGTCGCAGCACCTGTGGCCTTTAACGGTCAAACTTTATTGAATCATCAGGGATTTTATTTTGCCGTTTTTCCAAGCGTCGGTGGTCGCCAGTTCGAAGCTGATAATATCGATCAGATGGAAGCGGTTGGGCGTTATTTAGGGCGTATGCACCAGACGGGGCGCAAACAGCTTTTTATCCATCGCCCGACCATCGGTCTGAATGAATATCTCATTGAGCCACGCAAGCTGTTTGAAAATGCTACGCTGATACCTTCTGGGCTGAAAGCGGCCTTCCTTAAGGCAACGGATGAGCTTATTACCGCCGTTACAGCACACTGGCGGGAGGACTTCACCGTTCTGCGATTACATGGTGACTGCCATGCCGGAAATATTCTCTGGCGCGATGGCCCAATGTTTGTCGATTTGGATGATGCGCGTAATGGCCCTGCAATTCAGGACCTGTGGATGTTGCTGAATGGCGATAAAGCTGAGCAGCGGATGCAGTTAGAAACTATTATTGAAGCTTATGAAGAATTTAGCGAGTTCGACACCGCTGAAATCGGACTGATTGAACCTTTACGCGCCATGCGTTTGGTTTATTATCTTGCCTGGCTAATGCGGCGTTGGGCTGATCCGGCGTTCCCGAAAAATTTCCCGTGGTTAACCGGGGAAGATTACTGGCTGCGACAGACGGCAACTTTTATAGAACAGGCAAAAGTTCTACAAGAACCCCCTTTGCAATTAACACCTATGTATTAATCGGAGAGAGTAGATCATGAAAAAGATTTGGCTGGCGCTGGCTGGTTTGGTTTTAGCGTTTAGCGCATCGGCGGCGCAGTATGAAGATGGTAAACAATACACCACGCTGGAAAAGCCGGTTGCTGGCGCACCGCAAGTGCTGGAGTTTTTCTCTTTCTTCTGCCCACACTGCTATCAGTTTGAAGAAGTTCTGCATATTTCTGAGAATGTGAAGAAAAAACTGCCGGAAGGTGTGAAGATGACTAAATACCACGTCAACTTCATGGGCGGGGAGCTGGGGCAATCTCTGACACAAGCGTGGGCTGTGGCGATGGCGCTGGGCGTAGAAGATAAAGTGACTGTACCACTGTTTGAAGGCGTACAGAAAACACAGACCATTCGCTCTACGGCCGACATTCGTGATGTCTTCATCAACGCAGGTATTAAAGGTGAAGAGTATGATGCAGCATGGAACAGCTTTGTTGTTAAATCTCTGGTCGCTCAGCAAGAAAAAGCGGCTGCAGATGTACAATTGCGTGGCGTTCCAGCGATGTTTGTTAACGGTAAATATCAGCTGAATCCGCAGGGTATGGATACCAGCAATATGGATGTTTTTGTTCAGCAGTATGCTGATACAGTGAAATATCTGTCTGAGAAAAAATAATTTATTGTAATTCACATAAAGCCCGTGAATATTCACGGGCTTTTTTTGTTGTTTAATCAATATAAATACTTTCTGATAATTCACCTCGTTTCTGGACATTTTAATATCAAGCGCGGATATTAAAAGTTTTGCTGTTTTATCAGGGAATAATAGAAATGATACGTAAGTCAGCCACAGGTGTTATTGTTGCATTAGCCATTATTTGGGGCGGTGGGACATGGTATGAAGGGACTCAAATCCAGTCTGGCGTCGAAAAATTTATTAAAGATTTTAACGACAGTAAAAAGAAGGGAGAGCATGCCTATGATATGACCGCCAGCTATAAAAACTTTGACAAAGGTTTTTTTAGCTCTCATTTTCAAATGCTTATTACCTTTGATAAAGGTGCGCCAGATCTCAATATCAAGCCAGGACAAGGTATTGCATTTGATGTGGATGTCGATCATGGTCCCTTGCCGCTATCAATGTTAAAAAGCGGCAATATCTTACCTGCTATGGCGGCAGCAAAAGTTAAATTAGTCAATAATGAACTGACACAGCCGCTATTTATTGCTGCAAAAGATAGAGCGCCCGTCGAAGCGACATTGCGATTCGCCTTTGGCGGTTCTTTCTCTACAACTCTGGACGTTGCCCCTGCAGAGTATGGAAAACTCTCCTTTGGTGAAGGTCAGTTTACTTTTAATGGTGATGACAGTTCATTGTCTAATCTGGATGTTGAAGGCAAAGTCGAAGATATTGTTCTGGAATTATCGCCAATGAACAAAGTCATGGCGAAAAATTTTACCATTAATTCTCTGACGCGATTAGAAGAAAAGAAATTTCCGGTTGGTGAAAGCGAGTCGAAATTTAATCAGATTAGCATTGTCAATCACGGTAGCGAAGTTGCCAAAATCGACGCTTTCGTCGCGAAAACCACACTAGAGCGCGTAAAAGATAAAGATTATATCAATGTCAATCTGACCTACGAACTTGATAAGTTAACAAAAGGGAATCAACAACTCGGTAGCGGTCAGTGGTCATTGATTGCTGAATCTATTGATCCCTTAGCAGTTCGCCAGTTTATCATCCAGTACAACATTGCGACGCAGAAGCAACTTGCAGCACACCCCGAGTTAGTAAATGATGAAGATGCACTGGAAGCAATGAATACTGCATTGTTCAAAGAGTATTTACCGTTATTACAAAAAAGTGAGCCGATCATTAAACTACCTGTAAGCTGGAAGAACGCTGTCGGTGAACTAAATGCTAATCTGGATATTAGTATTGTCGATCCAGCCAAATCTTCATCATCCACAAACAAAGATATTAAATCGTTCAATCTGGATATGAATGTACCGATTAATGTCGTCACTGAAATAGCTAAACAGCTTAATTTATCTGAAGGAATGGATGCTGAAAAAGCTCAAAAGCTGGCTGATAAACAAATCGGCGGAATGGCAACATTAGGTAAGATGTTTCAGTTAATCACAATTGACAACAATATTGCCTCGCTGCAACTGCATTATTTGCCAGGTAAAGTTGTTTTTAACGGTCAAGAGATGAGCGAAGAAGAATTTATGTCTCGTGCCGGACGTTTAGTGCATTAAAATGATAACTCGCCTCTGCTAATACGGAGGCGAGTTATAACTACTTATCCTGATGCCGTGATGACATCAGTGAAGTCAGAAGTCGGTCTTTTTCCTGCCACAGTGTGTTCAGCCACTGCTGAAAATGACGTTTGAAGCTTTTGTCATTGATATAGTCGCCATGCAACTCTTCAGCAATGGGTTGTAAATCCACATGCACGACAATCCGCGTCAGTTTGCCACTTAACATATCGAAGAATGGCTGGCGGTTATTGTCCGGATAACACAGCGTAACATTGAGTAGTTTATCGAATTGTTTACCCAGTACATTCAGCGCCATCGCGATACCGGCGGCTTTGGGAGGCAGGAGGTTTTTAAATGTCGAGTGGGTTTGCTGGTGTTTCTGTTCAGTAAAACGGGAGCCTTCAACAAAATTCACAATCGTGGTGGGATGCAGGCGAAACTTTTCGCAAGACCGACGAGTGGTTTCAACATCTTTACCGCGCCGTTCCGGATGACGTATCAAATAAGCGCGGGAATAGCGCTTCATAAATGGCATATCCAGCGCCCAGCACGCCAGGCCCAGGAAAGGCACCCAGGCCAGTTGCTGCTTGAGAAAATATTTGTTCATTGGAATATGCTTACGAAACAACACGCATAGTACAACAATATCAGCCCAACTGCGGTGGTTACAAATAAGCAGATACCAGTTCTTCTTACTTAGCCCTTCCAGTCCGCGAACTTCCCATTGCAGGTGTGGGTTAAGGTGCAGTAATAGCGCTAATCCTTCACACCAGCAATACATCATAAAATCACAAAAAAGCGATACCTTTCGCCAAATCACTGGCACAGGTAACAATAGTTTTACGATCCCGGCAATGATGATCGGGACAGAACAAAAAATGGTGACCAAAATGGTCAATACGATACTCACCAAAAGTGTTATCGCAGCGAGTATTCTCGTCATAATTAAATTATTCAAAAGGTTAGCCATAGACAGTGCGCTAAAGAAGCGCAAGGCGCAGATTTTAGCAGAAAACGGCCCAAATAACGGATGATCCTTAAATAGAAAAATAATTCATATCTATCCACATTAGAAAAAATCCCTATTACTCAATCACCAGCAATGCTTTTATTTTTAACTTTATGAAAAACAACAACAAACCTAATGCTGTAACAAGCATGATAATAAATTAAAAGTGATGTAAATAATTTATACACAAAGTTATCCACATGACGATTTGCGAGCGATCCACAAGATCTACAAAAGATTTTCACGAAAAGCGGTGAAAAACTCATGTTTTCATCCTGTCTGTGGCATCCTTTACCCATAATCTGATAAACAGGCACGGACATTATGGTTCAGATCCCCCAAAACCCACTTATCCTTGTAGATGGTTCATCTTATCTTTATCGCGCATATCACGCGTTTCCGCCGCTGACTAACAGCGCAGGCGAGCCAACCGGTGCGATGTACGGTGTCCTCAACATGCTGCGTAGTCTGATCATGCAATACCAACCGACGCATGCAGCGGTGGTCTTTGACGCCAAGGGAAAAACCTTTCGTGATGAACTGTTTGAACATTACAAATCACATCGCCCGCCAATGCCGGACGATTTGCGCGCGCAGATCGAACCCCTGCACACAATGGTAAAAGCGATGGGGCTGCCTCTGCTGGCCGTTTCTGGCGTAGAAGCAGACGACGTTATCGGTACTCTGGCGCGTGAAGCAGAAAAAGCGGGGCGTCCGGTATTGATCAGCACCGGTGATAAAGATATGGCGCAGCTGGTGACGCCAAATATTACGCTTATCAACACCATGACAAATACTATCCTCGGCCCGGAAGAGGTGGTGAATAAGTACGGCGTACCGCCAGAACTGATCATCGACTTCCTCGCGCTGATGGGCGACTCTTCTGATAACATTCCTGGCGTACCGGGCGTCGGCGAAAAAACCGCGCAGGCACTGCTACAAGGTCTTGGCGGCCTGGATACGCTGTATGCCGAGCCGGAAAAAATTGCTGGGTTGAGCTTCCGTGGCGCGAAAACAATGGCGGCGAAGCTTGAGCAAAATAAAGAGGTGGCCTATCTCTCTTACCAGCTGGCGACGATTAAAACCGACGTTGAACTGGAACTGACCTGCGAACAACTGGAAGTACAACAACCGGCGGCTGAAGAGTTGTTGGGGCTGTTCAAAAAGTATGAGTTCAAGCGTTGGACTGCTGATGTCGAAGCGGGCAAATGGTTACAGGCCAAAGGGGCAAAACCAGCCGCGAAGCCGCAGGAAACCATTGTTGTCGACGAAACACCCGAAGTGACTGCAACAGCGATTTCTTACGATAACTACGTCACTATTCTGGACGAAGAAACTCTAAAAGCATGGATTACGAAGCTGGAAAAAGCGCCTGTATTTGCGTTTGATACCGAAACTGACAGCCTCGATAACATCTCTGCCAACCTGGTCGGGCTTTCTTTTGCTATTGAGCCAGGCGTAGCGGCCTATATTCCGGTTGCTCATGATTATCTTGATGCGCCCGATCAGATCTCCCGCGAGCGTGCACTCGAGCTGCTAAAACCGCTGCTGGAAGATGAAAAGGCGCTGAAGGTCGGGCAAAACCTGAAATACGATCGCGGCATTCTGGCGAATTACGGCATTGAGCTGCGGGGGATTGCGTTTGATACCATGCTCGAGTCCTACATTCTCAACAGCGTTGCCGGTCGCCACGATATGGACAGCCTCGCGGAACGTTGGTTGAAGCACAAAACCATCACTTTTGAAGAGATTGCCGGTAAAGGTAAAAATCAACTGACCTTTAACCAGATTGCCCTGGAAGAGGCCGGACGCTATGCTGCCGAAGATGCGGATGTCACCTTGCAGCTGCATCTGAAAATGTGGCCGGATCTGCAAAAACACAAAGGGCCACTGAACGTCTTCGAAAACATCGAAATGCCGCTGGTACCGGTGCTTTCGCGCATCGAACGCAACGGTGTGAAGATCGACCCGAAAGTGCTGCACAATCATTCTGAAGAACTCACCCTGCGTTTAGCAGAACTGGAAAAGAAAGCGCATGAAATTGCAGGTGAAGAATTTAACCTTTCTTCCACCAAGCAACTGCAAACTATTCTTTTTGAAAAACAGGGTATTAAGCCGCTGAAGAAAACGCCGGGTGGTGCGCCGTCAACGTCGGAAGAGGTACTGGAAGAGCTGGCACTGGACTATCCGTTGCCAAAAGTGATTCTGGAGTATCGTGGTCTGGCGAAGCTGAAATCAACCTACACCGACAAGCTGCCGCTGATGATCAACCCGAAAACCGGACGCGTGCATACCTCTTATCACCAGGCGGTAACTGCGACGGGGCGTTTATCCTCAACCGATCCTAACCTGCAAAACATTCCGGTGCGTAACGAAGAAGGCCGCCGTATCCGCCAGGCGTTTATTGCGCCGCAGGATTACGTGATTGTCTCGGCGGACTACTCGCAGATTGAACTGCGCATTATGGCGCATCTTTCACGAGACAAAGGCTTGCTGACCGCATTTGCAGAAGGAAAAGATATCCACCGGGCAACGGCTGCAGAAGTGTTTGGTTTGCCACTGGAAACTGTCACCAGCGAACAACGCCGTAGCGCGAAAGCGATCAACTTTGGTCTGATTTATGGCATGAGTGCTTTCGGTCTGGCACGGCAATTGAACATTCCACGTAAAGAAGCACAGAAGTACATGGACCTTTACTTCGAACGCTACCCAGGCGTACTGGAGTATATGGAACGCACTCGTGCTCAGGCGAAAGAGCAGGGATACGTTGAAACCCTGGACGGACGTCGCCTTTATCTGCCGGATATCAAATCCAGCAACGGTGCACGCCGTGCTGCGGCTGAACGTGCAGCCATTAACGCACCAATGCAGGGAACCGCTGCGGATATCATCAAACGGGCTATGATTGCCGTTGATGCCTGGCTACAGGAAGAGCAACCGCGCGTGCGTATGATCATGCAGGTACACGATGAACTGGTGTTTGAAGTTCATAAAGATGATGTCGATGCGGTAGCGAAGAAAATCCATCAGTTGATGGAAAACTGTACCCACCTGGATGTGCCGTTGCTGGTGGAAGTGGGTAGTGGCGAAAACTGGGATCAAGCGCACTAAGATTTGCCTTAACAAGCCTTTTTTTCGTAACTAAGCAACATAACCAGCCACGATTTGTGATGGGTATTAGAAATTCCTATGCAACAACTGAAAAAAAATTACAAAAAGTGCTTTCTGAACTGAACAAAAAAGAGTAAAGTTAGTCGCGTAGGGTACAGAGGTAAGATGTTCTATCTTTCAGACCTTTTACTTCACGTAATCGGATTTGGCTGAATTTTTTAGCCGCCCCAGTCAGTAATGACTGGGGCGTTTTTTATTGTGCGAAAGAAAAGATCCGTATTGCCGGATACGTTGTGCTTAACAGGCCTACGGTAGGAAAATAGCTCATTGAATTTGCATGATTTTATGTGCCAGATACGCGATATCCGGCACATGCGTAAGGGCTAGAAAATTATTCGCCGTCCTGCGTTTCTTCTACAGGCTGCATCTCGCTGAACCAGGTATCCAGTTTCTGCCGCAGCTTATCCACACCTTGCTTCTTCAGAGAAGAGAATGTCTCTACCTGCACATCACCGTTAAACGCCAGCACTGCTTCACGCACCATATTCAATTGCGCTTTACGTGCACCGCTCGCCAGTTTGTCCGCTTTGGTCAGCAACACCAGTACGGCGATATTGCTGTCCACCGCCCACTCAATCATCTGCTGGTCGAGATCTTTCAGCGGATGGCGAATATCCATCAGCACGACCAGGCCTTGTAGACTCTGACGTTTTTCGAGGTACTCACCGAGCGCGCGCTGCCATTTGCGCTTCATCTCTTCAGGAACTTCCGCGTAGCCATAGCCAGGCAAGTCGACCAGACGTTTGCCCTCAGCCACTTCAAACAGGTTGATAAGCTGGGTACGTCCTGGTGTTTTCGAGGTACGCGCCAGGCTTTTCTGGTTAGTTAGCGTGTTCAGCGCGCTGGATTTACCTGCGTTGGAACGGCCTGCAAAAGCCACTTCGATCCCGGTATCGGAAGGTAAGTGGCGAATATCAGGCGCACTCATCACAAAATGCGTCTGTTGATAATTCAAATTAGTCAAAGCGGTCGTCTCCGTCAGTCAAAGCTTTGCGGCGATTATACCTGAACCACAATAAAAGACGGATTTTTCGGCGTGAACGGTGTAAGTAAATACCATGTACTTTGTGAGACATTGCCGATTGTTTTTATGAGAAATCGAAGAGAAATTTCTGCGACGCATGTCAAATAGGCTAAATAAATCATGTGATTAGTTTTATACAATAATCTGAAAATGAGTAAATACTGATGATAGTTTATTGTTTGTTTAACACAGAAGCGTAAAGTAGCACCCATAGAGCGAGGACGCTAACAGGAACGATGACTCAGGATGAGGGTCAGGAGCGCCAGGAGGCGAAGACAGAGGATTGTCAGGAAGACAAACGTCCGGAGACGTCACTAAAGGGAAATGGAATCAACACGGAATGTTCCGGCTAATGGAAAAACAGGGTGTGTTGGCGGCCTGCAAGGATTGTAAGACCCGTTAAGGGTTGTGAGTCAGGAAAAAAGGCGACAGAGTAATCTGTCGCCTTTTTTCTTTGCTTGCTTTCTGTTAGATTCCGCCGCAAATCTATACTAAATAAAACGGCTAAAAGACGAATTGATATGAAACCATCATCTTCAAACTCACGCAGCAAAGGTCATGCAAAAGCGCGTCGTAAAACCCGCGAAGAGCTGAATCAGGAAGCTCGTGATCGCAAGCGCCAGAAAAAACGTCGTGGTCATGCACCAGGCAGCCGCGCAGCGGGCGGTAGCGCTACTTCGGGTAGCAAAGGCCAGAATGCACCGAAAGATCCACGTATTGGCAGTAAAACCCCTATTCCATTGGGCGTGACTGAAAAAGTCACCAAACAGCACAAACCGAAGAGTGAGAAACCTATGCTTTCACCGCAGGCGGAGTTGGAGTTACTGGAGACGGATGAGCGTCTGGATGCGCTGCTGGAACGTCTGGAAGCAGGCGAAACCCTGAGTGCCGAAGAGCAATCCTGGGTAGATGCCAAGCTGGATCGTATTGATGAGCTGATGCAGAAACTCGGCCTCTCTTATGACGACGACGAAGAAGAGGAAGAAGACGAGAAGCAAGAAGACATGATGCGTCTGCTGCGGGGCAACTAACGGATTGCCGCCGTGGGCCTTCCCGTTCTGCTGATAACCCTTCCGGTTATATGTTATCTGGTGTGGTTATTCGTTAAACTACAGCGGTTGTCGCGGCGACAAAAGTGGCTGCGCAACCGGCTGATGACCCGAAACGGGCATCCGCCGGTACGCCGTAGCCGCCAGAGACGCCATCGGAAGGAGTGAGCATGTCTGTACAGCAAATCGACTGGGACCTGGCCCTGATCCAGAAATATAACTATTCCGGGCCACGATACACCTCGTACCCGACCGCGCTGGAGTTTTCAGAAGACTTCGGTGAACAGGCGTTTTTACAAGCCGTGGCGCGCTACCCAGAGCGTCCCTTATCTCTCTACGTACATATCCCGTTCTGCCACAAACTTTGCTACTTCTGCGGTTGCAACAAGATTGTGACTCGTCAGCAGCACAAGGCCGACCAGTATCTGGACGTGCTTGAGCAAGAAATCGTTCATCGTGCTCCGCTTTTTGCCGGGCGCAAGGTGAGCCAGCTGCACTGGGGCGGTGGAACGCCAACATACCTGAATAAAGCGCAAATCAGCCGCCTGATGAAGCTGTTGCGCGAAAACTTCCAGTTCAATGCCGATGCGGAAATCTCGATCGAAGTCGATCCGCGCGAAATCGAACTGGATGTACTGGATCATTTACGCGCCGAAGGCTTTAACCGCCTGAGCATGGGCGTGCAGGACTTCAACAAAGAAGTACAACGTCTGGTTAACCGCGAGCAGGATGAAGAGTTCATCTTTGCGCTGCTTAACCATGCGCGTGAGATTGGCTTTACCTCCACCAACATTGACCTGATTTACGGCCTGCCGAAACAGACGCCGGAGAGTTTCGCCTTTACCCTGAAACGCGTGGCGGAACTGAACCCTGACCGTCTGAGCGTCTTTAACTACGCGCATCTGCCAACTATTTTTGCCGCCCAGCGCAAAATCAAAGATGCTGACTTGCCGAGTCCGCAACAAAAACTCGATATTCTGCAGGAAACCATCGCCTTCCTGACACAATCGGGCTATCAGTTTATCGGTATGGATCACTTTGCTCGCCCGGATGACGAGCTGGCAGTGGCCCAGCGTGAAGGCGTGCTGCATCGCAACTTCCAGGGCTACACCACCCAGGGCGATACCGATCTGCTTGGGATGGGCGTTTCCGCCATCAGCATGATTGGCGACTGCTACGCGCAGAACCAGAAAGAGTTGAAGCAGTACTATCAGCAGGTGGATGAACAAGGTAATGCGCTGTGGCGTGGTATTGCGCTAACGCGTGATGACTGTATTCGCCGCGATGTGATTAAGTCGCTCATCTGCAACTTCCGTCTGGATTACGCCCCCATTGAGCAACAGTGGGATTTGCACTTCGCTGATTACTTTGCGGAAGATCTCAAGCTGCTGGCCCCATTAGCAAAAGACGGGCTGGTGGATGTGGATGAGAAGGGGATTCAGGTGACGGCGAAAGGTCGCTTGCTGATCCGCAACATTTGCATGTGCTTTGATACTTATCTGCGCCAGAAAGCGCGAATGCAGCAGTTCTCACGGGTGATTTAAATAGTGAATGGCGCTTCGTTTACAAAGTAGAAAACGAAAGCGCCATCAATGTGCTGAGAACAAGATTGCCTGATGCGCTACGCTTATCTGGCCTGCAAAACCTGTTGAAATTATTGCTTTTGTAGGCCGAATAAGGCGTTCACGCCGCACCCGGCATGAACAAAGAGCACTTCATCAGCAATCTGAAACTCAGCTAAACAGCCCAATCATTGCGGCACACAGCACAGCAGCAACGGCAGTTTGCGGCGTGTGACTGTTAACTGCGCCACTTGATAGCAGATTAATTATTGATTCCAGCATAATGACACTCTCCCCGTTTTTCGGGCATGATCATACTGAACTTACCGGAACAGTAAAGCGCAAAATACCAGCAATTTGCGCTCAATAATCAATCTTTACATGGCGAGCCTGAATCACTCCATTCCCAGCTCTTTTAACTTACGCGTCAGGGTGTTACGCCCCCAGCCAAGTAAGCGCGCTGCTTCCTGTTTATGCCCCTGCGTATGTCGCAACGCGGTAGTCAGTAACGTCCGCTCCAGCTCTGGTTGCGCTTCAGACAGCAAGTTTTGATGACCGGAACGTAGCGCCCGATCTGCCCACTGTGCTAACAGCGTTGCCCAACTGTCCGGCTGCATTTGTGAAGTGCTTTCCGGTACGGTTGATTCAAACAGTTCGCCAGGCAAATCCTGAATCAACACTTCCTGTCCGGCAGCCATTACCGTTAGCCAGCGGCAGGTGTTTTCCAGCTGGCGCACGTTGCCTGGCCACGCCAGACGCGTCAGAGCGGCTTCAGTTTCCGGATGCAGCAACTTTGCCTCTACGCCCAGCTCGCGAGCGGCAACTTGTAAAAAATGGCGTGCCAGACGGGGAATATCTTCCCGACGCTCACGCAGCGGCGGCAGATGAACACGGATGACGTTCAGGCGGTGGAACAAATCCTCACGGAACTTGCCTTCCTGCACCCGCTGTTCGAGATTCTGGTGAGTGGCAGCGATAATCCGCACATCCACTTTCACCGGCGCATAGCCGCCAACGCGATAAAACTGACCGTCTGCCAGCACGCGCAGCAAACGCGTCTGCACATCCAGTGGCATATCGCCAATTTCATCGAGAAATAACGTGCCGCCATCGGCCTGTTCAAAACGCCCCTGACGAATGGTATTCGCGCCGGTAAACGCGCCTTTCTCGTGACCGAACAGTTCTGATTCGATCAAATCCTTCGGGATAGCAGCCATATTGAGCGCGATAAACGGCGCTTTGGCTCGCGGGCTGTGGCGATGCAGGGCATGAGCAACCAGTTCTTTACCAGTGCCGGATTCGCCGTTGATCAGCACGCTAATGGAAGAGCGCGAAAGCCGACCGATAATACGGAACACGTCCTGCATGGCTGGCGCTTCGCCGATGATATCGGTCGTTGGGCCGTTAAGCTGAACATTACGCGGCTGCTGCTGTTCCTGGTAATGACTGATGGCGCGCTCAACCAGCGCCACGGCTTCGTCGATATCAAACGGTTTAGGCAGATAATCAAACGCCCCTTGTTGATAGGCGCTGACGGCAGCATCCAGATCGGAATGTGCGGTCATAATGATGACCGGAAGCATCGGATGGCGCTGTTTAATCTGCTTGAGCAGCGCCAGCCCGTCCATTCCCGGCATACGGATATCTGAAAGCAGCACATCCGGCGTTTTGCTCGCCAGCGCCTCCAGTACTTCCGCGCCGTTCTCAAATGTCGTACAGGTTAAACCCGCTCCAGCGAGCGCACGTTCAAGCACCCAACGGATGGAACTATCGTCATCGACTACCCAGACTATCCCTCGTTGCATAAACGTCACCTTTATTTCCTGATAGGCAGGTAAACCGAGAACTCGGTATGACCTGGCCAACTGGTAAATTCAATTTTGCCTGAATGCTGATCAATTAAATTTCGGGCGATGGATAAGCCAAGCCCGGTGCCACCTTCGCGGCCGCTGACCATCGGGTAAAACAGCGTATCCTGCAAATGAGGCGGAATGCCCGGCCCGTTGTCTTCCACATCAATCCGCGCCGCCAGCCGATAGCGTTCGCCGTGTAAGGTCAGTTGAAACGCGGTGCGGGTACGCAGAATGATTTCACCACCTTCCGGCCCCAGCGCCTGTAGCGCATTGCGCACAATATTCAGCAGCACTTGCTCAATTTGATCCGGGTCGTGCGCCAGTTCCGGCAGGCTGGGGTCGTAATCACGAATCAACCGCACGTTGTCCGGCAGTTCCATCGACACCAGCGTCACCACGCGTTCAGCCACTTTGTGAATACTTTCGGTAACGCGCGTACCGGGCAGCTGCGGCCCCAACAGACGGTCGACCAAATTTCGCAGCCGGTCCGCCTGTTCGATAATCACTTTGGTATATTCGAGTAGTGACGGGTCAGGTAATGCTTTGCTGAGTAGCTGCGCCGCGCCGCGTAAGCCGCCAAGCGGATTTTTAATCTCATGTGCCAGGCCACGCACTAAATCACGGGCAGCAACTTGTTGAGCATGTTGTAGCTGTTCCTGGCTTAAGCGGCGCTGGTTATCCATCGGCGCCATCTCCAGCAGGATCATGCCGTCCGGCATACGCTGAGCCGTCACAGAAAGAATATGCGAGCGACCGTCGATGACCAGCGTCACTTCGTTATCGGTAAAACCTTGCCCCGCCTCCAGACTTTCTTTCATCAGCTCGATATTTAATGAGAAGTAGCTCAACAGTTCCGGTAACGGTGTACCAAACAATTTGCGGGAGCTTTGGGCGAGCAGTTGTTGCGCGGCGGGGTTGGCGTAATGGATCGCCAGATTGTCATCAATTAACAAAATACTGTTAATCAGCGAGTTGAGGATCTGCCCAGCATCGGGCTGCGTGCCTGTTGCCATAAAGCAGTCTCCTGAACAGGTTGCACCATTTTAGTGCATTATAGCTTTTTACGGATAAAAAGCGCGAAGCATCACAGAAGTTACGGAGAAAAAAGCCCATGCAGAGATGGGCTGAAAGTTTCCACGGCAACTAAATCCCGGCGTTGTTCGCGCCGGGTAGTACAACTTCAACTATTAGACGCTGTAGTACAGCTCAAACTCTACCGGATGCGGAGTCATGCGCACGCGGTCATTTTCTTCGCGACGCAGAGCGATGTACGCATCGATCGCTTCATCCGTGAACACGCCACCGGCTTTCAGGAACTCGCGGTCCAGATCCAGTTCGTTCAGTGCTTCTTCCAGAGAGCCTGCAACCTGTGGGATCTCTTTCGCCTCTTCTGGCGGCAGGTCATACAGGTTTTTGTCCATGGCTTCGCCCGGATGGATCTTGTTTTTGATGCCATCAAGACCGGCCATCAGCAGGGCAGCAAAGCACAGGTACGGGTTAGCCGCCGGGTCCGGGAAACGCACTTCGATACGACGTGCTTTCGGAGAAGAAACCACCGGAATACGGATAGACGCAGAACGGTTACGCGCAGAGTAAGCCAGCATTACCGGTGCTTCGTAGCCCGGGACCAGACGCTTGTAAGAGTTGGTGGTCGGGTTTGCCAGGGCGTTAATTGCTTTAGCGTGTTTGATTACGCCGCCAATGTAGTACAGCGCCTGTTCAGACAGACCTGCGTATTTGTCGCCCGCGAACAGGTTAACGCCGTTTTTAGACAGCGACATGTGGCAGTGCATACCGGAGCCGTTATCACCGAACATCGGTTTTGGCATAAAGGTCGCGGTTTTGCCGAAGCGGTGCGCTACGTTGTGCACAACATATTTGTAGATCTGAATTTCGTCAGCTTTTTTGGTCATGGTATTGAAGCGGGTAGCCACTTCGTTCTGACCTGCAGTCGCTACTTCGTGGTGATGTGCTTCAACCACCAGACCCATCTGTTCCATCACCAGACACATTTCAGAACGAATATCCTGAGCAGAGTCTACCGGAGGCACCGGGAAGTAACCGCCTTTCACTGCCGGACGGTGACCTTTGTTACCACCTTCGTATTGGGTGGCGGAGTTCCATGCACCTTCGATATCGTCGATAGCAACGTGAGAACCGGAGATAGATGATCCGAAACGGATGTCATCGAACAGGAAGAATTCAGGTTCTGGCCCGAACAGTACGGTGTCGGCAATGCCAGTAGAACGCAGGTAATCTTCGGCGCGCTTCGCAATGGAGCGCGGGTCACGGTCATAGCCTTGCAGGGTGCCAGGTTCAAGGATGTCGCAACGGATAATCAGGGTAGAGTCGGCGAAGAACGGGTCAATCACTGCGGTGGATGCGTCTGGCATCAGCACCATGTCGGATTCGTTAATGCCTTTCCAGCCGCCAATCGAGGAGCCGTCAAACATTTTGCCTTCTTCGAAGAATTCAGCATTCACCTGATGAGCAGGGATAGTGACGTGCTGTTCTTTACCTTTGGTATCGGTGAAGCGCAAATCAACAAACTTCACTTCGTGCTCGTTCAGCATCGTCAGTACGTGTTCAGCGGACATACTTTAACTCTCCTGGATTGGTCATTGTCGTCGTGGTAACGAAATCTGCAATTATTTTGGCCGTGTCGCCGTAAAAAAGATAAAGCGAAAACTGTGCCAACTTTTAAATTGCCCCTAAAAGGCGTTATCATGCTTAACATCGTGCAAAAGGGCTGCACCATGATGTGAATGTTGCACCAATATAGTGCTTCAATGGAAACATTAAGCACCATGTTGGTGCAATGACCTTTGGATAACCCTTTTTATGCTCCGTGAAAGCGATCACAAAGGGACTCTGCAATACTTGTTTGCGGAGGATGTTTGTGATCCTGTTTTGTAGTGCGATTAATCCGTGTACAATAACGCGCTATTTCTAATGCCTGAGGCAAAGTTGTGATCGAAAAATTGCGTAATATCGCCATCATCGCGCACGTCGACCATGGTAAAACCACCCTGGTAGACAAGCTGCTCCAACAATCCGGTACGTTCGACTCTCGTGCCGAAACCCAAGAGCGCGTGATGGACTCCAACGATTTGGAGAAAGAGCGTGGGATTACCATCCTCGCGAAAAACACCGCTATCAAATGGAATGATTACCGTATCAATATCGTTGATACCCCGGGGCACGCCGACTTCGGTGGTGAAGTTGAACGTGTAATGTCCATGGTAGACTCAGTGCTGCTGGTGGTTGACGCATTTGACGGCCCGATGCCGCAAACGCGCTTCGTAACCAAAAAAGCGTTTGCTTACGGCCTGAAGCCGATTGTTGTTATCAACAAAGTTGACCGCCCTGGCGCGCGTCCTGACTGGGTTGTGGATCAGGTATTCGACCTGTTCGTAAACCTCGACGCGACCGACGAGCAGCTGGACTTCCCGATCGTTTACGCTTCTGCGCTGAACGGTATCGCGGGTCTGGACCACGAAGATATGGCGGAAGACATGACCCCGCTGTATCAGGCGATTATTGACCACGTTCCTGCGCCGGACGTTGACCTTGACGGTCCGTTCCAGATGCAGATTTCTCAGCTCGATTACAACAGCTATGTTGGTGTTATCGGCATTGGCCGCATCAAGCGCGGTAAAGTGAAGCCGAACCAGCAAGTTACTATCATCGATAGCGAAGGCAAAACCCGCAACGCGAAAGTCGGTAAAGTGCTGGGCCACCTCGGTCTGGAACGTATCGAAACCGATCTGGCGGAAGCTGGCGATATCGTGGCGATCACGGGCCTTGGCGAACTGAACATTTCTGACACCGTTTGCGACACGCAAAACGTTGAAGCGCTGCCGGCACTCTCCGTTGATGAGCCGACCGTTTCTATGTTCTTCTGCGTTAACACCTCGCCGTTCTGCGGTAAAGAAGGTAAGTTCGTAACGTCTCGTCAGATCCTGGACCGTCTGAACAAAGAACTGGTACACAACGTTGCGCTGCGCGTAGAAGAAACCGAAGACGCCGATGCGTTCCGCGTTTCTGGTCGTGGCGAACTGCACCTGTCTGTTCTGATCGAAAACATGCGTCGTGAAGGTTTCGAACTGGCGGTATCCCGTCCGAAAGTTATCTTCCGTGAAATCGACGGTCGTAAACAAGAGCCGTATGAAAACGTGACTCTGGACGTTGAAGAACAGCATCAGGGTTCTGTGATGCAGGCGCTGGGCGAACGTAAAGGCGACCTGAAAAACATGAATCCAGACGGTAAAGGCCGCGTACGTCTCGACTACGTGATCCCAAGCCGTGGTCTGATCGGCTTCCGTTCTGAGTTCATGACCATGACTTCCGGTACTGGTCTGCTGTACTCCACCTTCAGCCACTACGACGACGTACGTCCGGGTGAAGTGGGTCAGCGTCAGAACGGCGTACTGATCTCTAACGGTCAGGGTAAAGCGGTAGCGTTCGCGCTGTTCGGTCTGCAGGATCGCGGTAAGCTGTTCCTCGGTCACGGTGCAGAAGTTTACGAAGGTCAGATTATCGGTATTCACAGCCGCTCTAACGACCTGACTGTAAACTGCCTGACCGGTAAGAAACTGACCAACATGCGTGCTTCCGGTACTGACGAAGCCGTTGTTCTGGTTCCGCCTATCCGCATGACTCTGGAACAAGCTCTGGAGTTCATCGATGATGACGAACTGGTAGAAGTGACTCCGACCTCTATCCGTATTCGTAAACGTCACCTGACGGAAAACGATCGTCGTCGCGCTAACCGCGCACCGAAAGACGATTAATTTCGTTTTTTAGTCATAAAAACCTGCCAGCGATGGCAGGTTTTTTTTTGCCTGTCGTGAGCACTCACCAATGCGAGTATCTCCCTTATAAGTCTGTGGTTACGTCAATAGAGAGCTTTGTCACAATTATCTGCAAAGTCATACGCCGTTAATTGCTTTCTTTTTTGGCGTAAGCGTAAGATGCCTCATCTGGTTTAAACCAAAAGGATTAAACAATGACGGGAAATCAATCCACCGTAGAAAATGCAAAAGAGAAACTGGATCGGTGGTTAAAAGATGGCATCACTACGCCGGGTGGAAAACTCCCTTCAGAAAGAGAGCTGGGAGAGCTGCTGGGCATTAAACGTATGACGCTGCGCCAGGCGTTGCTGAACCTCGAGGCAGAATCCAAAATCTTCCGTAAGGATCGTAAAGGGTGGTTCGTGACTCAGCCGCGATTTAATTACAGCCCGGAGCTGTCGGCGAGCTTTCAGCGGGCCGCAATTGAGCAAGGGCGGGAACCTTCCTGGGGGTTTACCGAGAAAAGCCGTACCAGCGACATTCCCCAGACGCTTGCGCCACTGATTGCAGTGACGCCATCAACCGAACTCTATCGTATTACCGGCTGGGGGGCGCTGGAAGGACATAAAGTTTTCTATCACGAAACATATATTAATCCTGAAGTTGCCCCAGGTTTTATTGAACAACTTGAAAACCACTCATTTTCTTCAGTCTGGGAAAAGTGCTACCAAAAAGAGACGGTAGTAAAAAAATTGATTTTCAAACCCGTCAGAATGCCGGGCGATATCAGCAAGTATCTTGGCGGTTCTGCGGGTATGCCTGCGATCTTAATTGAAAAGCATCGCGCCGACCAGCAAGGCAATATTGTCCAGATAGATATTGAATATTGGCGATTTGAGGCCGTAGACCTCATCATTAATCTGTAGGTGTTTTATGGTGACAACAAATAACGCAAGAAAGATTCTACAACGTGTCGATACTCTTCCTCTTTATTTACATGCTTATGCCTTTCATTTAAATATGCGGCTGGAAAGAGTATTGCCTGCTGATTTACTTGATATCGCGAGTGAAAATAATCTGCGGGGCGTCAAAATTCATGTTCTGGATGGAGAGCGTTTTTCTCTTGGTAATATGGACGATAAAGAACTCTCTGCCTTTGGTGATAAAGCCCGCCGTCTGAACCTTGATATTCATATTGAAACCAGCGCCTCTGATAAGGCATCTATTGACGAAGCCGTCGCCATCGCGTTGAAAACTGGGGCATCGTCCGTACGTTTTTATCCACGTTATGAAGGTAATTTGCGCGACGTATTATCGATCATCGCTAACGACATTGCCTATGTACGGGAAACGTATCAGGACAGCGGCCTGACTTTTACGATCGAGCAGCATGAAGATTTAAAAAGCCATGAGCTGGTGTCGCTGGTCAAAGAAAGTGAGATGGAGTCTCTTTCCTTACTGTTTGATTTTGCGAACATGATCAATGCAAATGAGCATCCCATCGACGCTTTAAAAACGATGGCACCACATATTACCCAGGTGCATATCAAAGATGCATTGATTGTTAAAGAACAGGGGGGGCTGGGCCATAAAGCCTGTATTTCAGGTCAGGGAGATATGCCCTTCAAAGCGTTATTAACGCACCTTATCTGCCTGGGCGATGATGAGCCGCAGGTGACGGCATATGGCCTGGAAGAAGAGGTTGATTATTATGCTCCGGCGTTCCGCTTTGAAGACGAAGATGATAATCCGTGGATCCCTTATCGCCAGATGAGTGAAACACCACTACCAGAAAATCATTTACTGGATGCGCGGTTACGTAAAGAAAAAGAAGATGCGATTAATCAGATAAATCATGTGCGTAACGTACTACAACAAATAAAACAAGAGGCAAGCCATCTTCTGAACCACTAATAAGTTTTAACTCATACGCAGTTAATAAAACCATTCCATAAGAATGGTCGATATCTTATTGCCTTTAAAACAGTGATTTTAAAAATCGCTTAGGGGATGTTATGCTCACGAAAAAGAAATGGGCGTTATTTAGTCTATTAACACTGTGTGGCGGTACAATTTATAAATTACCGTCGTTGAAAGATGCGTTTTATATCCCGATGCAGGAATATTTCCATTTGACTAATGGTCAAATTGGTAATGCTATGTCGGTAAACTCGTTTGTCACCACAGTGGGCTTTTTTCTGTCTATTTATTTTGCCGATAAACTACCGCGCAGATACACCATGTCACTCTCACTCATTGCGACGGGATTACTGGGTGTTTATTTGACAACAATGCCGGGATATTGGGGCATCCTCTTTGTCTGGGCGCTATTTGGCGTTACCTGCGACATGATGAACTGGCCGGTCTTGCTCAAGTCAGTAAGTCGATTGGGCAATAGCGAACAACAAGGTCGTTTGTTTGGCTTCTTCGAAACAGGGCGTGGCATTGTCGATACCGTGGTGGCATTTTCTGCGTTGGCAGTTTTTACCTGGTTTGGCAGTGGCTTATTGGGCTTTAAAGCGGGTATCTGGTTCTATTCCCTTATTGTGATTGCTGTGGGCGTTATCATTTTCTTTGTCCTCAATGACAAAGAAGAGGCACCGTCCGTGGAGGCGAAAAAAGAAGACGGAGCATCGCAAAACACCAGTATGACCTCGGTGCTGAAAGACAAAACCATCTGGCTTATCGCTTTCAACGTCTTCTTCGTTTACGCGGTTTACTGTGGCCTGACGTTCTTCATTCCATTCCTGAAAAACATCTATCTACTGCCCGTTGCGCTGGTGGGGGCTTACGGCATCATTAACCAATACTGTCTGAAAATGATTGGTGGACCGATTGGTGGCATGATTTCAGATAAGATCCTGAAATCACCGAGTAAATATCTATGCTACACCTTTATCATCAGTACCGCTGCGCTCGTACTGTTGATTATGCTGCCGCACGAAAGCATGCCGGTCTATTTAGGGATGGCATGTACGCTGGGCTTTGGTGCGATAGTCTTTACTCAGCGCGCCGTATTTTTTGCACCTATTGGCGAAGCAAAAATTGCTGAAAATAAAACAGGCGCGGCGATGGCGTTGGGTAGCTTTATCGGTTACGCCCCAGCGATGTTCTGCTTCAGTCTGTATGGCTACATTCTGGATTTAAATCCGGGGATTATTGGCTACAAAATCGTGTTTGGCATTATGGCCTGCTTCGCATTCTGTGGTGCGGTGGTTTCCGTAATGCTGGTTAAGCGAATTAGTCAACGTAAGAAAGAGATGCTGGCGGCTGAAGCTTGATTAATGGCCGGATGTGCTTAATCCGGCCAACGAAAACCGTATCAACCGTAGGCCGCATCCGGCAAAATAAAATCCGCTGAATCCCCAGCGGATTTTTCGAAGTTTCAGTTTCAGGATACTTCCTGCTCGGCAACCACCAGTTCAACATTCTCTTCACTTAACAACTGGCAGAAAGAATTGGGAGGCGGGGCATCAGTAAAAAAAGCCCTGACATTCCGCGCATTGCCAATTGAAACCGCAGCCGAAGCGGCAAACTTAGTATGATCTGCCACTAGCAATGTATTCCGCGCATGTTTAATCATCGTTCTCGCGACTAACGCTTCATTGACATCAAATTCCAGCAGGGTACCGTCATGCTCAATGGCACCAATACTGGTGATTAAATAGTCTGCGCGAAAACCTTCAATAAAATCCACGGCTCCAGGGCCGATAATCCCACCGTTATGGGCGCGTAAAGTGCCTCCCGGCACCATCACTTCAATATCCTGATTCTTATAAAGAATCTGTGCCACACGCAGGCTGTTAGTGATAATGCGTAAATCACGACGGTTGAGTAATGCCCTGGCAACGGCTTCTACGGTTGTACCGATGGTGATGAAGACAGTACAGCGTTCGGGAAGGTAATCGGCGACCGCCTCAGCGATCGCCCGTTTCTCGGCGGTGAGCGAAAGTTCCCGTTGCTCAAAAGCGGTATTCATGACGCTGGAGACGCGCCCGGCTCCTCCATGATGACGGGTGATCAACCCCTGCTCACTGAGTTTTCGGATATCCCGGCGCACGGTTTGCGTTGAAACATCCAGCAGTTGTGCCAGTTCTTCAATATTCATATAACCGCGTTCTGCGATTAGATGAACGAGTTGGTCATGGCGTGGATTACCTGTCACTTCGATGATACTCATGAATACTCCCTTGCCCCTCCTCGGTAGATGTTTACCATTTTACGCATAAAGTGACAAAAATGATTCGGTTTGCTCACGATTAGGAATGCCAGCCCGACCGCCAGGCTGGGTACATTTCATCGCGGCAACCGCACTGGCAAAACGAATAGCCTCTTTTGTTGGCATTTTTTCTGCCAACGCTACCGCGAGTGCACCGTGAAAAACATCGCCTGCTCCAGTGGTATCAACCACATTGACAGAAAATGCCTCCTGTTGACACAAATGATCATCTTCAATCCACAACGAACCTTCAGAACCCAGCGTGACATACACTTTACCTGCTGTTTGTGTCGTTGCCTGGTACAAGCTTTCTTCAGGTGACTGAAGGCCAGTCATACGTTTCAGCCCTGGCGTAGAGAACACAGCATGATCGGCAAGCGCGACAAGTGGAGAAATATCCTGCGGTGTCATATCGGCGTCTAAAAGTGTTGTCACACCCGCAAGGCGCGCTAGCGAGAATGCTTTTTCAGTACCGCTATGCCAGCGAACATCGGCCAGAATCAGATCATAACGAGAGAAATCGATCGCTTCTAACCATTCGGCATCAGTACCGAGATCGGGACTTGGATAATTAACGATAATCCGTTCGCCATGCTGATCAACGAGGATCGCTGATTGCGACGAACGGGCGTTAGGATATCGGCGGCAAAATGCGGTATTGACGCCCCAACCCTCAAGTTCTGCAAGTAAGGTATTTCCACAACTGTCATCGCCGACGCGACCGATGAAATCAACCTCCACGCCAAGTTTTGCGATTGCAACAGCGGCTGTTGCTGCCGGGCCGCCACCAATCTCAAGATAATGATTTGCCTGATATTTCCCGCCGCCCTCCGGCAGAGTGAGCAAAGAATAAATCCTGTCCTGAACTGTGATACCCACGCATGCAATTCTGGTCATATTTGTCTTGTCCTGTTTAATTTTGTCGTCTTCGGTCAATTTAAATGACACAAATGATCAAATTAGTGATGTGTGTCGTGTTTTTGAACATAAATTACAAATATGCTCAAAAACAGACGAAAACGAATTTTCAATTGTCATTATTTTGTCAATGTCAGACAGGAGAGCATTCATGGCAACCATTGCATTTCTCGGGCTGGGGCAGATGGGTAGCCCAATGGCTAACAATCTATTGCAAAAAGGGCATTCATTGCAGGTATTTGATGTCAATGCACAGGCCGTCGATGCGCTAGTTACGCAGGGGGCCACTGCGGCACAAACCCCAGCGGAAGCGGCAGCAGGCGCTGAATTTATCATCACTATGCTTCCCAATGGTGACATTGTTCGACAGGTTCTGTTGGGGGAAAAAGGCGTCTGTGAGGCTGTTTCATCTGACGCGTTAGTGATTGATATGTCGACTATTCATCCCTTACAGACCGATGCATTAATACGGGAATTACAAGAAAAAGGCATCAGTATGATGGACGCCCCCGTGGGCAGAACGTCCGTGAATGCGATTGATGGCACATTGCTGATTTTAGCGGGTGGCACTGATGAGCAGATTGCGCGTGCACGCCCGATTCTCATGTGCATGGGTAATGAGCTGGTCGAGGCTGGCGGCCCAGGAATGGGGATCCGCGTGAAGCTAATTAACAACTATATGAGCATTGCGCTTAATGCGCTGTCCTCCGAAGCCGCTGTGTTATGTGAGTCACTGGGATTAAATCTTGATGTCGCAATTAAGGTGATGAGTGGTACGGCAGCAGGGAAAGGACATTTTACGACCACCTGGCCTGGCAAAGTGCTGAAAGGCGATCTTTCTCCCGCCTTCATGGTGGACCTGGCATTGAAAGATCTGCGTATTGCAGTTGACGTCGCTCGGGAAACGGGGGCGCCGCTCAATATGGGGATTGCAGCAGAAAGTTATTACGCCGCAGCAAGTCAAGACGGCAAAGGGCGGCAGGACTGGAGCGCCCTGCTAAATCAGGTTCGCCAGCAGGCTGGTCTTTAATTTTATCTATTAACAGGAGTTTCTATGTCATCCCACTTCACCCCATTTACGCTGAAAGATATCTCCCGCCCAGGTGGTGGATTCGCTATGTTAGCTGTCGATCAGCGTGAAGCCATGCGCCTGATGTTTGCGGCAGCAGGGCAGCCAAAACCCATCGCCGACAGTGTACTCACCGATTTTAAAGTCGCCGCGACCCGAATCCTTTCTCCTTATGCTTCTGCCGTTCTGGCGGATAAACAATTTTGTCTTGAGCAAATAGTCGAGCAGGGCGCTGTTGCTAATTCTTGCGGCCTGATTGTCGCTGCCGATCTTTTTATCCCAGGTAATGGCATCCCGGTTGATAGCGTTGAAATAGATATGTCCGTCGACCCGCATAAAGCCCGTGAAATGGGGGCTAATGCAATGAAATTACTTGTACTCTGGCGTGAAGATGAACCCGCAGAGGAACGTCTGGCAATGGTTGATAAATTTGTTCGTCGCTGCCGTAGTGCCGGGCTGGTTAGCATTATTGAACCTGTGGTGCGTCCACCTCGTCGCGGTTGGGACTTTGATCGTGAAAGCGCCATTGTTGCCGCCGCCGCAGAGCTTGGTGGAACAGAGGCTGATCTTTACAAAGCCGAGATGCCATTAGGGGGCAAAGGCGATGAAAAAACCTTACTTGCCGCCTGTCAGAAACTTAACGATCAGATGAAGATGCCGTGGGTAATTCTTTCTTCTGGCGTTGATGCCGATATTTTTGGCCGTGCAGTAAGTATTGCCATGAAAGGTGGTGCGTCGGGCTTCCTGGCTGGACGAGCGGTTTGGGCGTCGGTTGTTGGTGCACAAGATCCACAAACTATGCTGCGCGATGTCTCCGTTCCACGCTTGCAACGGCTGGCTGAAATTGTCGATGAAGGTATCGCGCAACGCTAATCCCCTATGGATATCGATTCTGGAGAATAACAATGGATAAAATTACCCAGGTTTTATTTTCAGATATTGGGAAAGTCACCACTCAATATGTTGAAGTACCACACCAGGAACTTAAACCGCACGAAGTACGGATTGCGCCCGTGTTCTACGGGATATGCGGTTCGGATCTGCATGTTCTGAAGGGCGGTCATCCGTTTGCCAAACCGCCTGTCGTCCCCGGTCATGAAATTGCAGCGCGCGTTACGGAAGTTGGCAGCGACGTTAAAAATGTACAGCCGGGCGATCATGTTGTGGTCGATCCCATCATGGCTTGCATGGAATGCCGGGCCTGCAAAGCAGGACGTTTTAATCTTTGTG
Organism: Escherichia sp. E13S3; assembly: GCF_004212325.1. Classification (NCBI taxonomy): domain Bacteria; kingdom Pseudomonadati; phylum Pseudomonadota; class Gammaproteobacteria; order Enterobacterales; family Enterobacteriaceae; genus Escherichia; species Escherichia sp. E13S3. The sequence continues at coordinate 111,108 of NZ_RHJR01000014.1, read as the reverse complement.
AACCACCGCAGGTTGCCGGTTTTCGCGCGCCGGGCTTTGCTCGCTCACAGCACATTGTTCCTGCGCGTAATTGCCATGTCGCACCAGCCTCTTTACCGCTAAAAGTGTTGGCCTTTGCCGAACCGGCGGCTTGTGCTCGTCACTGCGTTAACCGAATGCCGAAAGCTTCTCTGGAAAGCGTACTGGTGATTGGTGCCGGAACGATAGGCTTATCCATCGTGCAGGCACTGCGCATTATGGGAGCAGGGAAGATCACCGTGATTGAACCTGACGCTGCCAAACGCGCCCTGGCGTTAAAGCTGGGCGCAGCAGAAGTTTGGGCTCCAGGGGAACTGGCCGCAGATGTGCGATTTACGGGGGCGATTGATGTTGTTGCAGCGCAGGCCACGCTTAATGATGCCTGTACCCGTGTGTATGCCGGAGGCACCGTCGTGTGCATGGGCGTACCGAGTGGGCCGCGTGAAATACCGCTACCGATGATGCAACGTTTCGAGCGTGACTTGCTCAACTCTGGCATGTACATCCCTGAAGATTTCGATGCCGTTATCGAATGGCTGGCGGATGGGCGGTTTGATACCAGTGAACTGGTTACCGATTTATTTGCCATTGAGGATGCAGCGGCAGCGTTCGAACGTGCGCAGCAAAATGATTCCATAAAAGTCATGCTGCAATTTGCGCCGGAATGATTTTCTAAATCTCTGTCTGGCGCTGCGCCACGCTAGCGCCACCCTACAACAATTAAAAAGGACACTGCGATGAGTCAAATCACCAGTCCTGCAACTTATTCAATTAGTCGGCCACAGGACGTAATTGATATTGTTAATAAGAACTCTGCAATCAACACCAGCATCGGCGTTATTTTTATCGCTTTAGGCGGCATATTGATTGATGCCTACCAGGCGGCGATGGTGGGGTTTGGTAATAAATACATTGCCGCTCAATTTGGCATTTCGCCGGGCCTTGCCGCAACCGTTAATGCGTCAGTATTAATCGCCGCGTTAATTGGTGGTTTATTAGCGAACCGAGTAATAAACCGCTTTGGGCAAAAGCGGGCATTTATTATTGGCATGGGGCTGTGCACCATCGGGGCTGCTGCGGTAGCTATTGCGCCCAGTATCTGGTGGGTGCTGGTGTGCCGCGTCATCATGGGCTTTGGCTTAGGCATCGACTTCCCTTTGGCAACCAATGCCGTGGCAGAGCTTCGTGGTTCAACGTCGAAGAAAACCGGAACGTCGGTCAACCTCTGGCAAATGGCCTGGTATGTTTCGACAACCGTTGTTTATTTGGTGCTTTTGCCGCTGCTTCTGTCGGGTATCGCTGAAGAACAATTGTGGCGTTACGGAATATTCATCGGAGCTATTTTCGCAGTCATCTTCATGGTTTTGCGTTACTTCTTTATTGGTGAATCCGCAATGTGGGCCGCTCGCGTCGGGCGTTACCAGGAAGCCTGCGACATTCTGGGAAAACGTTATGGTGTTCAGGCTCGCGTTGCGGCACCGGGTACAGCAGAAGCCAGATCCTCGGAAAAAGCAGAGAATAAATACAGCGGTGGATATGGCATCTTATTTAATGATCGTTACCGCAAACGCACCATTCTTGGCTGTGTCGTGGCAACCATGCAGGCGTGGCAATATAACGCCGTAGGTGTTTATCTTCCTCTTACGTTGGCGGGAATAATAAGTGGCGGGCTTACTGGTGCGTTGACGGGGTCTGCCGTCGTGAATGCCCTTTGTGGGGTGACTGGCGGGATGATCGGCTCGTTTATTCTCCAACGACTGGGTACTCGCCGACAATCGATGTATGGATTTGCCGTTGTGACCTTAGCATTACTGTCGTTAGGTGCGCTGGCAACGACTAACCCCTGGCTGTCTTTAGGGTTATTGGGATCAATTATTTTCTTCCATTCAGCGGGGCCTGGTGGGCTGGGTATGACCATTGCCACACTCTCTTATCCTCCTGCTATTCGCCCTACAGGGGTCGGATTTGCCCGCGCGATTATGCGCACCGGTGCGATTGCCGGGCTTATTTTCTGGCCGATGCTGTGGGGTGCGTTGAAAACTGAAGCGTTTTACTGGTTGGCAATTGTGCCATTCCTGGGATTCCTGACCTGCGTATTGATTAATTGGGAACCTTTGGGGGCGAATGTGGATGCCGAAGACGCGGAAGTTCTGGCGGAATTGAACAAATAAACATAACGCGTATCGACATCAGGCCGATGCGCGTATTTATCAGACTGCCCACTTTGTAGTGGGTTATTCCCCAATTTCTCGCCGACCAGGAGAGGAAAATGATGTCTGAAACGTTACCCACACCGCGAGAAGGACTTTCCGGTAAAGCCATGAGACGTGTCGTAATGGGCAGTTTCGCGGGCGCGTTGATGGAATGGTATGACTTCTTTATTTTTGGCACGGCAGCAGGGCTGGTATTTGCTCCGCTTTTTTTCCCGAACAGCGATCCTTTTATAGGTCTTATAGCCTCCTTTGCGACCTTTGGCGTTGGTTTTTTGACTCGTCCCTTAGGTGGCATCGTCTTTGGCCATTTTGGCGATAAAATTGGGCGAAAAATAACACTTATCTGGACACTGGCTATTGTCGGTTGCTCCACATTTTTGATTGGTTTTATTCCGACGTATCAGGAAATTGGGATCTGGGCACCGCTCATATTAATGGCGCTGCGTTTAATTCAGGGCTTTGGCCTTGGTGGCGAGTATGGCGGAGCGGCATTGATGACCATTGAATCTGCGCCCGAATCCCGGCGCGGTTTTTTAGGTTCGCTCCCACAAACGGCTGCATCAGTGGGGATTATGCTGGCAACCGGTGTTTTTGCGCTTTGTAACCATTTACTGACTCAAGAACAGTTTCTCTCCTGGGGATGGCGTATTCCGTTCTGGCTTTCAGCGGTGATGTTGATCGTTGGATTATTTATCCGCCTGCATACTGAGGAGACACTGGATTTTCAAAAGCAAAAAACGACGAATAATAAAGAAAAGTCTGTTCCTCCGTTGATTGAATTATTCAAAAAACATCCGCGAAATATTTTATTAGCGCTGGGCGCGAGGCTGGCGGAGAGTGTCTCTTCCAATATTATTAACGCCTTTGGTATTGTTTATATTTCCAGCCAATTAGCATTATCGCGAGATATTCCCCTGACGGGTATGTTGATTGCCTCGGCGATCGGTATTTTCAGTTGCCCATTGGTTGGATGGTTATCAGATCGTATAGGTCAAAAATGTCTGTATTTATCAGGCGCGGGATTTTGTGTCCTGTTCGCGTTTCCTTTCTTCTTATTGCTGGATAGTAAAAGTACGCTCATCATCTGGTGCAGTATGATCCTCGGCTATAACTTAGGCCCGACGATGATGTTCGCCGTGCAGCCGACACTCTTCACCCGCATGTTCGGCACCAAAGTACGATATACCGGCCTTTCTTTTGCCTATCAATTTTCCGCGATTCTTGGCGGATTAAGCCCTCTTATCGCCTCAAGTTTGCTGGCGCTAGGGGGAGGAAAGCCGTGGTATGTCGCTCTGTTTTTATTTGCTGTCTCAGTTCTTTCTTTTGTTTGCGTCTGGCTGATTGAGCCGACCGATGAACAAGAAACCGCTTCTTACCGCTACATCAGGGAACAATCTCATGAAAACTGAACGGAAAAATGAACATCACCAGGCGCTACAGCTCGCATTTGACGCGCCCTGGCCTGGGCCAGTAGGAGAGTTAGTTACGCTGGAAAAAGGCAATATTCGCCTGCAGATTTATCCGCATGATGGTGCCAGGATAACCTCGTTACAGGCATTTGGTTCTGAAGTATTACGCCAATGGCAGCCGCAACGCAGAGCTTTTCAGTACGGCTGTTTTCCAATGGTGCCGTGGGCAGGGCGACTGGGGAATGCGACGCTGAATGCTGGTGGGCAATGTTATTCTTTACCCGCCAATAAACCACCGCATGCATTGCATGGTATGGCTTGTTACTCAACGTGGGAAATCATCGACAAAACAACAGATTCCCTGACTTTACGTATGCCCCTGGCTTCACCGTGGCCCTGGCAAGGGGAAGTGGTTCAGACTTTTTTGCTGGAGAATGATGCGCTGGTTTTGCAACTGGAAATCCATTCACATACCGATACATTCCCGGCCTCTGCAGGCTGGCATCCGTGGTTTGCGAAAAAGCTGACCCCGCAAAGCACAGAATCGTTGCAGGTGCTTTTTGATGCGGACTGGCAAGAAGAAGCGGGTAGTGATGAACTGCCAACAGGAAATCGCATCTCTCCTCAAGCCGGTCCCTGGGATGACTGTTTTGGTTTTTATGACGGGGTGGAGGTTAAGTTACTGTGGCCAGGTAAACTCGCGATGACCATGACCTCTTCTGCAAACAGTCTGGTGGTATTTGATAAACAGCCCGATGCCACCTGTGTTAATCCGCTTACCCAGGCACCTAACGCAATAAATTTAACGCCAGAATTGGTGATGCCAGAGAAGCCGCTGGTCATCGAAACTCGTTGGCAATTTACACCTGAATCTTAACCATTCATCTATTGCGAAAAAGCCAGTGAAATTACTCTGCTTTTTCGCAATCAGCATCACAAGATTACCCTTATTGCCACATAGCCAAACCCATCCTTTCCCGCTACAGTTAATTTCTTGTGGCGAGAAAGGAGGCAAAAATGCTCTATATCTTTGATTTAGGTAATGTGATTGTCGATATCGACTTTAACCGTGTGCTGGGAACCTGGAGCGATTTAACGCGTATTCCGCTGGCATCGCTTAAGAAGAGTTTTCATATGGGGGAGGCGTTTCATCAGCATGAGCGCGGGGAAATTAGCGACGAAGCGTTCGCAGAGGCGATGTGTCATGAGATGGCTCTACCGCTAAGCTACGAGCAGTTCTCCCACGGCTGGCAGGCGGTGTTTGTCGCGCTGCGCCCGGAAGTGATCGCCATCATGCATAAACTGCGTGAGCAGGGGCATCGCGTGGTGGTGCTTTCCAATACCAACCGCCTGCATACCACCTTCTGGCCGGAGGAATACCCGGAAATCCGTGATGCTGCTGACCATATCTATCTTTCGCAAGATCTGGGCATGCGCAAACCTGAAGCACGAATTTACCAGCATGTTTTGCAGGCAGAAGGTTTTTCACCAGACGATACGGTCTTTTTCGACGATAACGCCGATAATATAGAAGGAGCAAATCAGCTAGGCATTACCAGTATTCTGGTGAAAGATAAAACCACCATCCCGGACTATTTCGCGAAGGTGTTATGCTAAAAACCATCCATGAAAAAGCCAGGCATCGTACCCGTCCGCTATGGGCCTGGCTGAAACTACTCTGGCAACGTATTAATGAGGACAACATGACCACCCTGGCAGGTAATCTTGCCTATGTGTCGTTGCTCTCATTAGTGCCGCTGGTTGCCGTTGTTTTTGCGCTTTTCGCCGCTTTTCCCATGTTTTCCGACGTCAGCATTCAGTTGCGTCACTTTATTTTTGCCAACTTTCTGCCTGCCACTGGCGACGTTATCCAGCAATATATTGAACAGTTTGTTGCCAATTCCAACAAGATGACCGCCGTCGGGGCATGTGGCCTGATCGTCACGGCGTTATTGTTGATGTATTCCATTGATAGTGCATTGAATGCCATCTGGCGAAGTAAACGGGTACGGCCAAAAATTTACTCGTTTGCTGTGTACTGGATGATCCTGACGTTAGGGCCGCTGCTGGCAGGGGCCAGTCTGGCGATCAGTTCCTATTTGCTCTCCCTGCGCTGGGCGAGCGATCTCAATACTGTCATCGACAATGTGCTGCGTATTTTTCCGCTGCTGTTGTCGTGGATCTCCTTTTGGTTGCTTTACAGCATTGTTCCCACCATCCGCGTACCGAATCGCGACGCGATTGTCGGCGCGTTTGTCGCCGCACTCCTGTTCGAAGCAGGAAAGAAAGGTTTCGCGCTTTATATCACCATGTTCCCGTCATATCAGCTCATTTACGGCGTGCTGGCGGTGATCCCCATTCTCTTTGTCTGGGTGTACTGGACATGGTGTATCGTCTTGCTTGGCGCGGAAATTACTGTCACTCTCGGGGAATACCGCAAACTAAAACAAGCTGCTGAACAAGAAGAAGACGACGAACCATGATTGCATTAATTCAACGCGTAACCCGTGCCAGCGTCACCGTGGAGGGAGAAGTGACGGGCGAAATTGGCGCGGGACTTTTGGTGTTATTGGGTGTCGAAAAGGATGACGACGAACAGAAAGCAAACCGTCTGTGCGAGCGTGTGCTCGGCTACCGCATCTTCAGCGATGCCGAAGGCAAGATGAATCTCAACGTGCAACAGGCGGGCGGTAGTGTGCTGGTAGTTTCCCAGTTTACCCTCGCCGCAGATACCGAACGGGGGATGCGCCCAAGTTTCTCCAAAGGCGCATCACCGGATCGCGCAGAGGCGTTATATGACTATTTCGTCGAACGCTGCCGTCAGCAAGAGATGAACACGCAAACAGGACGCTTCGCTGCCGATATGCAGGTATCGCTGGTCAATGATGGTCCCGTGACATTCTGGTTGCAGGTATGAGTCAGCTTCCAGGTGTGTCACGGGAAACAAGAGAGAGTATCGCTATGTATCACCTTCGGGTTCCACAAACAGAAGAAGAATTAGAGCGCTACTATCAGTTCCGCTGGGAGATGTTGCGTAAGCCCCTGCATCAACCAAAAGGTTCGGAACGCGACGCGTGGGATGCGATGGCGCATCACCAGATGGTCGTCGACGAGCAGGGTAATCTGGTGGCAGTAGGGCGGCTGTATATTAATGCCGATAACGAAGCGTCCATTCGCTTTATGGCCGTTCATCCCGACGTGCAAGACAAAGGGCTGGGAACGCTGATGGCGATGACCCTGGAGTCGGTAGCGCGCCAGGAAGGCGTTAAGCGCGTGACCTGTAGCGCCCGTGAAGACGCGGTGGAGTTTTTCGCCAAGCTGGGGTTTGTTAATCAGGGGGAGATCACCACGCCAACCACCACGCCGATTCGCCATTTTTTGATGATTAAACCCGTCGCCACTCTGGATGATATTCTTCATCGCGGCGACTGGTGCGCGCAGCTGCAACAAGCGTGGTATGAACACATCCCGCTTAGTGAAAAAATGGGCGTGCGCATTCAGCAATATACCGGGCAAAAATTTATCACCACCATGCCGGAAACCGGCAATCAGAATCCGCACCATACGCTGTTTGCCGGGAGTTTATTCTCGCTGGCAACGCTTACCGGTTGGGGGCTAATCTGGTTGATGCTGCGCGAACGCCATCTCGGTGGAACGATTATTCTGGCGGATGCGCATATCCGCTACAGCAAGCCGATTAGCGGTAAACCTCATGCGGTAGCCGACCTCGGTGCCTTAAGCGGCGATCTTGACCGTCTGGCGCGCGGACGAAAAGCACGGGTACAGATGCAGGTCGAAATCTTTGGCGACGAGACGCCGGGGGCAGTGTTTGAAGGCACGTATATCGTTCTTCCCGCGAAGCCATTTGGCCCGTATGAAGAGGGCGGGAACGAAGAAGAGTAGGGTGGATATTTTACTTATCAATAAACGCTTCAGCCGGGAGATTAAAACGCTCGCTTAACGCCTTGATATGGCGAACGGTGAGCGCCCGGCGCCCATTAAGAATATTACTCACATTGGATTTAGAGCCAAGTTCTTGTGCCAAATCAGCCGCTTTAAGCCCATGTTGATCCATGAGCATCCTTAACAGACTTACGCCACAAGGGGTTGCCGCTAACCGCTGATTGAAATGCTGAAATTCTGGAGCGTTATTTTCATAGTCGCGTATCCGTGCGCAGAGTAATTCAAACAAAGGGTTTTCCAGATCGTCACGATCAACTAAAAATTCGATCAGTTTCAGCGCCTTATGGTATTCCTCTTGATCCGCTTTAGGGCCACATAAAGGGATGTCTTTCACTGCGTGGGTGAAGGTCTTAACCAGCATTTCAAAATTGGCCGAGTCTTCTGCTGGAGTGTGATGGGTTCTCATTTTTATGGCTCCGGTACCAGGTTGTGAGTCGGTCGTATTCATTGTGGGTAACAATATGTTTGATTAAACATTTTTGGAGCCTGAAATCAATATAGGCGATAAGCCGTAAATGATTGCCTGCAATATTAATAACCCACCATTTATCTCTGTATTTAAAATTATCCAGTGAGGGAATATATCTCTTCATCTCACCCGGATCGCTAAACGCTGTTTTCTCAAGAAGATTTGATAAATCAATGAGTGCATCTTCGTAAAGTGGAAAGCGTTTTATCGCCTCGTTAAAAGGCTTGTGGCTGATAACATGCAGGGTGTAATTCCATTAAGAGTTTTCAACCTGAAAACACTGTAAGGCTGGCCTGTGATATTTTCAAGTTGAAAACAATTTTTATCTGGATCCGGAGTTACCTACCTGCTCTCCAGGCCACATCCCGTAGCGCTGTACGCGCTGCCTCGCTGAAAAAATCCGTGGTGATAAACTCTGCAATTCCTTTTTCCGGTGCCATTGTAAAACTCATTCTTCTGTATGAATGTACAGTTTTATACCCCCGTTTTTGCTGGATGGATACAGGGAAATTCACAGGCGTGAAAAATCTGGAAAGCGCCTCGCAAATGTAAAGACAAACCCGGCAGAGACATGGTTTTGCTGGAGCACTATCAGTAAGCTAGTGGTTTCAAGGGTACGTCAATGACGTGCAAAAAGGATTATTACTCTAAGCCAATGGCGTATAGTTATACTCTTCATCGAAACGGAAATTTTTACTGAAGATGTTCAAAAACTGCTGAACGACGATGAATTCAGTCGTTTTCAGTTTTTCCTGGCCTTGAATCCTGACTATGGTGAGGTAATACCTGAAACTGGTGGGTTAAGAAAGGTTCGATGGGTGTCAGGAGGAAAGGGGAAACGTGCTGGTGTCAGGGTTATTTACTTTCATCAGGTTAAACATTATGAGATCAGATTACTGCTTATTTATCGTAAGGGTATTAAAGATGATCTGTCTCCCCAGGAAAAAGCAATGCTCCGGTTGTTAAATACGAGGTGGTAAATGGATAAGGCACTTTTTGAGCGGTTGACTCACAGCATGGCCCAGATGAATGAAATTATTGAAGGAACGCGACAGCCTTCGCGGACTTTTGAAGTTGATGCTATGAAAATCAAAGAAATACGCCGCGCTTCAGGGTTGTCACAATCTAAATTTGCCGATCTTATTTCTGTAAGCGTAGACACGTTGCGTAACTGGGAGCAGGGGCGGCGTTCACCGACCGGGCCTGCAAAGGCTTTGCTGCGAGCGATTGCCAATGATCCGCAACATGTGCTGCAAGCACTTAACCGTTAGAGGCATGTTTATGCCATACAGAAAGCACCAGCATTCAGAACACCTATGAAAGCGGCATAGTGCCGCCTGCTCAGGAGTTTTGCTATGACCCGTAATCGTGCTGAACGTCGCCATCATATGGCGCGATTAAAAAAAATCCGCTGTCGTTATCGCACTGCAGGCGATGGAAGCAAAAAAGCATCAGGTATTTGCTTTCGTACTCCCTGTATGTGTTCTTGTTGGATGTGTGGGCATCGACGCTATCATAATGGTCCCCGCGTATCGGAAATTCGTGCAAAAGCACGCTATGCGAATTAAGGGAAAATGATGAACTATTTTAAGGAAGCACATTTTTAGAACTCTCAACAGGAGACTAAAAATGTCCACCTTTAATACGCGTAAAGATAGGGATCGTAATGGTAAAGCGAAGCCGCATAAGCATTCAGGGATCCCAACACTGACAGGTAAATGGCGTCACCCTTCAATGGATTGTTGGGTAAACTACAGTACACCGGGCGATCATGAATGGAAGCGGCTCTATACTACGCTTCGCCGTCGTGCCGATGATCGACGCCAATGTTATCGGGTAATGCAGGGGAATGATCCGGAAGGAATCGTCTGGTTCCCGGACTGTTATCCACAAATTTACTACTACTAACAATTAAAGACCGGTTGGTGGCAGCACTGACTGGTCTGCGATGGATGATAAATTTTACCTTAAACCTGGTGCGGTAAAGACGCTGACTTTTTTCGGGTACACCATGCGAATAAGGCAACCGAAGACCCATGCAAAACAGATCAAAAAATAAATATTCTTGAATGTGATATATCATAAGAATTCATAGTTCATCCTTATTGTTTGTCTTTTTTTCTGTGGGTGCTCCAGCATCTGATTAATAATAAATTATCCCGGACGATAGCTGAACCGTGTTTCAATAATAATTTAAATAAGTGCAACTGTTGCATTATTTCTGGAAAACGTCTCGCAAAAACAAAACAATATGAAAAAATCCGCTTTCGGTAATTAACTTTCTGGCGTAATTTTCGCACATACATTAATGAGAAATATATGTAAGGTGGTGAAAATGGCGATGAATACGGTTTTTCTTCATTTATCAGAAGAGGTAATTAAAAGGCTGAATAAGCTCAGGGGCTGGCGTAAAGTTTCGCGATCTGCAATTTTACGCGAAGCGGTAGAGCAATATCTGGAGCGGCAGCAATTTCCGGTGCGTAAGGCAAAAGGCGGCAGGAAAAGGGACGAGGCAGTTGGTGTTGAAGAACTATGTAAGCAGCATAAGGAATGACAAAAAGATTTTTTCATTCTTGAATATAAAAACAAAAAGCCAGATGCTCTTATTCTGGCATTAACACAAGGCTGTTTTACCTGAACTTATAATAACTGCAACTGTTACATCATATCTGGAAAACGCCTCGCAAAAATAAAAAGTGATGCGTAAATGAGCTTTCTTTAAAGGTTTTGCAAGAGTATTTTGCTCATCATGCATTCAAAAATGATATACTGGAGGTATATATGAGCGCTATGGCAGGTATGGATATGGGCAGAATTTTACTCGATTTATCCGATGAGGTGATTAAGCGACTTGATGATCTCAAAGTGCAGCGCAATCTTCCTCGCGCAGAGCTGTTACGAGAAGCGGTAGATCAATATCTGGAAAATCAATCGAAAACGACAATATCCAGTGCTCTTGGTATCTGGCAAGGGTGTGATGAAGATGGTGTCGAATATCAGCGTAAGCTGCGCGAGGAATGGTAATGGCAAAAAGAACTGCGCTTTTTGATACCAATATCCTTATCGATTTGTTCAGCGGACGAATTGAGGCAAAACAGGCACTGGAGGCATGGCCCCTACAGAATGCGATTAGTCTGGTCACCTGGATGGAGGTGCTAGTTGGCGCTAAAAAATATGATCAAGAACATCGCACACGGATTGCAATGAGTGCGTTTAACGTTATTGGGATTTCGCAGGATATCGCGGAACGAAGCGTTGCTTTAAGGCAGGAGTATAGAATGAAACTTCCAGATGCCATTATTCTGGCAACAGCACAGATTTATGGCTTTGAACTAGTAACGCGAAATACGAGAGATTTTGCGGGAATAGCAGGTGTCGTCACACCTTATGAGCTGTAATCCGGGCGACCTGCGCCACCCGGAAAACGTCAGAGATTACTCCCCTTCACCCGGAAACAGGAACGGGTTGATGGAACTGCGGGCATAGCCTTCTTGCTCCATTCGCGCGTCCAGTACCAGAGAGGCGAGGTCATCTGCCACGGCTTCAACTTTCGGCTCTTTTTCCTGATAAAGAATCTTCAGGTAAGTGCCGCAGTCATCGCAGCTTTCGGCTTTAATCGCGGCCTGTTCGTCATCCAGCGACCAGTAATGCAGTTTGCCGCTCTGTTCACAGTTGCTGCATTTTACGCGCACCACGTGCCATTCGGTTTCACACAGGTTGCAGTGCAGGTAACGCAGCCCCTGAGAGGTGCCAATTTGCACCATGCTTGAAACCGGCATAGAGCCGCAGACCGGGCAGAACTGACGCTGTTCGCCGTATTCAGCGCGGGCTTTGCCGGGGATCAGATTGGCCATCTGCGCCCAGTAGAGCGACAGTGCAGCCCAGATAAACGGCGCTTTATCGCTGCTGACGGACGAGAAATCAGAGGCAAACAGTGCGCTGGCCATATCTTCCAGCTCCTGGGTCGATGCCTTCTCCAGATTCTCAATCACTGCCAGCGCCGGGCCGCTCATTTCAGGTTTCAGCTCAGCAATCAGCGCCATCAGCAGCTTTTGCCAGTGCTTATCACGCGGCAGAACGTGAATATCCAGCGGTGGCTTGCCCTGTGCGCTGGCTTCTTTAATGCGCGCGGTCAGATCCATCTCCAGCGGATGGTCGTACAGCACCACTTCCTGGGCGTGGGCGATAAGCGCAGCAAAGCGCAGGTAATCACCCAGCGGATTATTTTCTGCCAGCTCGCGCAGACGCTCGGCGCGGCGGTTGTATAAATTCTTGAGCCGAGGGAACAATAACGGCGGAATCATATCCGCCGTACGTTTCTCGCTCGAACCCAGCTCATCTTGCGGGATTATGCGAATACTCATTCAGCTTTCTTTTCCGTTGTCTTGCGGACCTCACGGTACCAGCGCGGGTGATGTTTCTTCGCCCAGGCGCTGGTAACCCATCCTTCCACCATGGCGGTAATCGTGCCTTTCACCCAAAGGGCGGCGTAGATATGCACCATGATAACCACAATTAACGCCACTGCGGCAAATGAATGCAGCATTAACGCGAATCGGATCACCGGGATTGAGAAAGCAGGCGCAAAATAAGGACGCCAGATAATCACGCCGCTCACCAGCAGCAGAACCAGGAAAATAATCGCCGCCCAGAAAACGCATTTCTGACCGAAGTTATAACGCCCGGTGTCACCTACTTCCTCGTTGACGACGATCTTACGAATATTCTTCGCCCAAAAGATATCATCCCGATTGATTAGGTTGTGATGCCAGTAACGGAAAAACATGATGATGAACGAGGCAAACATAACCACGCCGACAAACGGGTGCAGAATTCGCGCCAGCTGCGGTGTGCCCATGATTTGCATCAACCAGTTGAAGGACGGGAACAAAAAGCCCAGCCCGCTCACCGCCGCCAGGATGAAGCAGAAGGCGGTGATCCAGTGGTTGATACGTTCCGGCGCGGTGTAGCGCACGATGGTGTCACGTCGTTTCATTTGCGCTCCTCGTCTTTCTCTTCGTGCAGATTGTTCTCTTCCTCATCCGCACGGTTCGGACCGACACCCACGTAGTGGAAGATACTGGCCGCAAAGGTAGCCGCAAAGCCAACAGCCGCGAGCGGTTTCCAGATGCCTTTCCAGAATTTCACGGTTTGGCTGATTTCCGGGTTCTCCGGCAAGCCATGATACAGATTTGGCTTGTCAGCATGGTGCAGCACGTACATGACGTGTGTACCACCAACGCCTGCCGGATCGTACAGACCCGCATTGTCGTAACCACGGGTTTTCAGCTCAGCCACGCGCTCGCTCGCCAGCGTTTTCATCGACTCTTTCGTACCGAAGTGAATCGCACCCGTCGGGCAGGTTTTCACGCAGGCCGGTTCTTGCCCAACCACCACGCGGTCAACGCACAGCGTACATTTGTAGACGCGGTTGTCTTCCGGGTTGAGGCGCGGAATATCGAACGGGCAGCCCGCAATGCAATAACCGCAGCCAATGCACTGCTCGGACTGGAAGTCGACGATACCGTTGGCATACTGAATAATTGCCCCTTCCGCCGGGCACGCTTTCAGGCAGCCTGGATCGGAACAGTGCATACAGCCGTCTTTGCGGATCAGCCATTCCAGTTTGTCGTTCTGCTCCACTTCCGAGAAGCGCATTACCGTCCACGATTTGGCGCTTAAATCATTGGGGTTGTCGTACACCCCAATGTTATTGCCGACGGTATCGCGAATGTCGTTCCACTCTGAACACGCCACCTGACAGGCTTTACAGCCGATGCAGGTGGTGACGTCGATGAGTTTCGCCACTTCTTCCTGGAAGTCCCGCGCCTGAGGCGCGGGGGTCAGACCGTTAGTCGCGGAGCGACGAATAATGTCTTGCGATTGATAAGCCATATGTCGTCTCCGTTATACCTTTTCCACATTCACAAGGAAGGACTTAAACTCCGGCGTCTGCGTGTTCGCATCACCAACGAATGGCGTTAACGTATTGGCAATAAAGCCTTTTTTTGCAACGCCTTCATAGCCCCAGTGAATTGGAATACCGATGGTATCGATATCTTTGCCGTTCGCTTTCAGCGTGCGAATACGTTTGGTCACCACCGCTTTGGCTTTGATATAGCCACGGTTGGAGGAGACTTTCACGGTATCGCCCTGGGCAATGCCAAGTTTATTCGCCAGCGACTCACCGATTTCCACAAACTGCTCTGGCTGCAAAATCGCGTTCAACAGCGCGTGTTTGGTCCAGTAGTGGAAGTGCTCGGTCAGACGATAGGTGGTTCCGACATACGGGAACTTATCGGCTTTACCCAATGCTTCGGCGTCGTCTTTAAAGATTCGCGCAGCCGGGTTCGAGATAACGTTTGGATGCAGCGGGTTAGTTCCCAGCGGCGTTTCAAACGGCTCGTAGTGTTCCGGGAATGGACCTTCCGCCATCTTATCGAGGGCAAACAGACGCCCCATGCCTTCCTGCTGCATGATAAACGGCCCGACGCCGCTGCCCGGAGGCGCTGCGCTGTAGTCCGGAATATCCCAGCCGGTCCACTTAGTGCCGTCCCATTTCAGCAACTGACGCTTCGGATCCCACGGGTTACCCTGCGGGTCTGCGGAGGCGCGGTTATACAGGATGCGACGGTTAAGCGGCCATGCCCATGCCCAGCCCAGCGTGTTACCGAGGCCAGACGGATCGGCGTTATCACGGCGTGCCATCTGGTTGCCTTCTGGCGTCCAGCTACCGGCGAAAATCCAGCAGCCACAGGAGGTCGTACCGTCATCGCGCAGTTGGGCGAACGAGCTAAGTTGTTGGCCTTTCTTGACGATAACCGCACCGGTTGCCGGATCGGTAATATCGGCCAGCGCCTTACCGTTGCTCTCCATCGCCACTTCTTCTGAAGATGGCTCATGCGGAATGGCGTAGTTCCAGGTCATGTTCAGCACCTGGTCCGGGTTCGCACCACCCTGTTCGGCATACATCTTGCGCAAGCGCAGGAAGATACCGGAGAGGATCTCGCCGTCAGTCAGCGCAATCCCCGGGGCGTCCGCACCTTTCCAGTGCCACTGCAACCAGCGACCTGAGTTAACGATTGAACCGTTCTCTTCCGCGAAGCAGGTCGATGGCAGACGGAACACTTCGGTCTGGATCTTCGACGAGTCAACTTCGTTCAGCTCACCGTGGTTCTGCCAAAAGTTAGAGGTTTCAGTGTTCAGCGGGTCGATGGTGACGAGGAACTTCAGTTTCGACAGACAACCGATCACTTTGTTTTTGTTCGGGAATGAGGCAACCGGGTTAAAGCCCTGGCAGATATAGCCATTGACCTTGCCCTCTTTCATCATCTCGAAGTATTGCAGGACGTCGTAGCCTTTATCCCACTTCGGCAACCAGTCAAAGCCCCAGCTATTTTCCGCCGTTGCTTTATCGCCAAAGAAGGCCTTCATCATGGAGACGAAGAATTTCGGGTAGTTGCTCCAGTAGTTAACCTGGCCTTCCAGCAGCGGTTTCGGCGTGCTGGCGGCGAGGTAGGTTTGCAGATCGGTCTGCTTCTCGCTTGGCAGCGTCATGTAACCTGGCAGGCTCTGCGACAGCAGCCCCAGGTCCGTCAGCCCCTGAATGTTGGAGTGACCGCGCAGGGCGTTAACGCCGCCGCCTGCCATCCCCATGTTGCCGAGCAGCAGTTGGATCATCGCCATCGTACGAATGTTCTGCGCACCAACGGAGTGTTGCGTCCAGCCGAGGGCATACAGGAACGAGGCGGTTTTATCGTGAGCACTGGTTTCTGCGATGTATTCGCAGACTTTCAGGAACGCGTCTTTTGGCGTACCACAGATGTTTTCAACCACATCCGGCGTGTAGCGGGAAACGTGCTGTTTCAGCAAGTTCCACACGCAGCGCGGATGTTGCAGCGTGGTATCGCGTTTGGCGAAGCCGTTTTCGTCCAGTTCGTAGGTCCAGCTGGATTTATCGTACTTGCGTTTTTCCGCGTCGTAGCCGGTGAACAGGCCATCTTCAAAGCCGTAATCCTCACGCACGATAAGGCTAGCGTTGGTATAGGCTTCGGTGTATTCGCGGTTGAATTTTTCATTGTTCAGCAGGTACAGCAATACGCCTGACAGGAAAGCAATGTCAGTACCGGAACGAATAGGAGCATAGTAGTCAGCCACCGCCGCCGTACGCGTAAAGCGAGGATCGATCACAATCAGCTTCGCGCCGTTGTGAATTTTGGCTTCCATCGCCCAGCGGAACCCGACCGGGTGAGCTTCAGCGGCGTTACCGCCCATCACCACGACGAGGTTGGCGTTCTTGATGTCGACCCAGTGGTTGGTCATCGCACCGCGACCAAATGTTGGAGCAAGACTTGCTACCGTTGGTCCGTGTCAGACACGCGCCTGGTTGTCGACCGCGAGCATACCCAGCGCGCGGGAGAATTTTTGCGTTAAATAGCCGGTTTCGTTACTCGACGCGGAAGCACACAGCATCCCGGTGGAGAGCCAGCGGTTAACAGTCACGCCTTCGGCGTTTTGCGCAATGTAGTTAGCATCGCGGTCTTCTTTCATCAGTTTGGCGATGCGATCAAACGCCTCTTCCCAACTGATTTGCTGCCATTTATCAGAACCTGGCGCACGGTATTCCGGAAACTTCAGACGGCTTTCGGAGTGGATGAAATCCACCAGGCCAGCGCCTTTCGGACAAAGTGCACCGCGGTTGACCGGGTGATCCGGATCGCCTTCGATATGGAAGATAGATGCTTTGGCGTTTTTTGCTCCGTCACCGAGGCTGTACATCAACAGCCCACAGCCTACGGAACAATAGGTGCAGGTATTACGGGTTTCGCGGGTGCGCAGCAGTTTATACTGCCGGGTTTCCGCGAGTGCTACGCTGGGTGCAAAACCCAGTGCCGCTGCCGTGGTGCCTGCCATACCGCCAGCGCAGATCTTAAAGAACTGCCTTCTGCTGACCTGCATGGATTGCTCCTTGTTTCGACATTGTCACGTCCCATTTACATTCGCTTGCTGAGTGTGCAGGGAGTGGGAGTTATTTTTCTTTGCGGAAGGGGCCGCAAAGGTCCAGAATTGGCTCAATTTCCCTCCATCCAGGAAGGGTTTGTAACAGAATACCATAATCTTGGTGTGTGTGTTCTTATCTGGTTAAGAGAAAGTGAAAAAAACACAGCAAAAAGAAATCAAAAATGTGACAAATATCACAGGGGTGCGTCAAATTGAGTTATGGCGCCGTGATGATTTACAACACCCACGGTTAGACGAGGTGGCGGAAGAAGTTCCCGTTGCGTTGGTCTACAACGGCATTTCGCACGTGGTGATGATGGCGTCGCCCAAAGACCTTGAACTGTTTGCGCTCGGTTTTTCGCTTTCCGAAGGAATTATCGAAAGCCCACGCGATATCTTCGGCATGGATGTTGTTCCTTCCTGTAACGGTCTGGAAGTGCAAATTGAGCTGTCCAGCCGCCGTTTTATGGGGCTTAAAGAGCGCCGCCGCGCGCTGGCCGGGCGCACGGGCTGTGGCGTATGCGGCGTGGAGCAACTTAATGACATCGGTAAACCGGTGCAGCCGCTGCCGTTCACTCAGACATTTGATCTCAACAAACTGGATGATGCGTTACGCCAACTCACCGACTTTCAGCCAGTGGGGCAACTGACCGGTTGTACTCACGCCGCCGCCTGGATGTTGCCATCTGGCGAACTGGCGGGCGGACATGAAGACGTGGGCCGCCATGTGGCGCTGGACAAACTGTTAGGCCGCCGGTCACAAGAAGGTGAAAGCTGGCAGCAAGGTGCGGTGCTGGTTTCCAGCCGTGCCAGTTATGAAATGGTGCAAAAGTCGGCGATGTGCGGCGTAGAGATTTTGTTTGCGGTATCTGCCGCGACCACGCTTGCTGTAGAAGTGGCTGAGCGCTGTAAGTTGACGCTGGTGGGCTTTTGTAAGCCGGGGCGGGCAACGGTTTATACCCATCCGCAGCGTTTGATTCATAATTAAAGAAATACCGCAATTCTGATTCTGGATTGCGGTTTTATTTTTTTATTAAATAATCCTCAATATATTATTCAGCATTTAAATAATAATTTCATCACAAGAAATTATCTCGTTAACTCCGGTTTATATCGATATACTCCAGTCGCATTAATCCTTTAAGAATTAATCATTATTTATATAAGACATTTTGTTTTAATCATCGCGTCAATAAATAAATGTTTCCGATGCATGAATGAAAATAACAAACCTTGCACCGGTTGTAAAAACAGCAATGTATTTTCAATAGTAGGTGATGGATTATGAGTATTGAAAAATGAGTACATTACAGTTACCTGGCAGTTCATATTCTACAGAAGTTAATTTAAACGGCTTAATTGAGGTGCTCAGCAAGCATCTTTACTCCACTCCCGTGGTTGCCGTGCGCGAGCTGGTGCAGAACGGCCATGATGCGATCGTGCGCCGCAGGATTGAGCAGCCCGATGCGCCAAAGGATAACCAAATTCGTGTGGTGGCTGACGTGGCGAAGTCCACTATCACTATTACCGATACCGGTGCGGGTCTGACAGAAAGCGAAATTCACGGCTTCCTGGCGACAGTGGGCGTGGGTTATACCCGAATGTTGCGCCAGCAGGATGACAACACCGGTTTAATTGGTATGTTCGGCCTCGGTTTTTTGTCGGCCTTTGTACTGGCAAAAGAGGTCACGGTGTTGACCACATCCTGGCAAACGCCGGATCAGAGCTGGAAATACCACTCTACCGACGGGCAAAAATATACCGTTACGCCGCATCAGTCCTCGGAAACAGGAACGCAGGTGATTCTGACGCTCAAGGAAGAGTACAGCCATCTGGCGAGTAATAATTTGTTGAACCGCGTTCTTTCCCGCTACTGCATATTGCTGCACGAACCGGTCTATGTCGGCGATGCCAGCGAGCCGGTAAATAAACTTCAACCACCGTGGCGTGACGTTGCCCCCGAAGGCGTAACCATGCACCGCGCGCTGGTACAGCGTAAAAATCTCGCCTTTGCCGCCCAGTTTGAATCCTCCTTCGAACCGATTTGCACCATTCCGGTGGTGCCAGCGGGAATGAGCGACGCGGTCGGGATTTTATGGATTCAGGATGGCGCGACCTACGGCACCAGCGATAACCGCAACCTGTCGTTGTTTTTGCGCGGTATGTTGCTGGATGATGAAGCGCGTGAGTTGTTACCGCCCTGGGCCGGATTTATTGGCGGCGTGATTGAGTCATCGAAACTGACGCCGACGGCAAGCAGGGAAGATCTCCAGCGGGATGAAACCTGGGTTGCGGTACAAGAGGCGTTAAAAGAGGCGCTGATTTCTGGTTTGTCCGATCTCGCACAAAATCAGCCAGAAATCTGGCGGCGTGTATTAATGCGCCACAACGAAGCGTTGCTGGGTGCGGCCTTGTGTGATGACCGTCTGTTTGATTTGCTCAAAGATCGCTTGCAGGTGCCAACGTCAAAAGGCGCGCTGCTGGCGAAGGATTTACGCGTTAATAACAGCATTCATATTCTGTTAAGCCGCGACGGCGGTTTTGAAGAGATGTTGTTCCACATTCTGCAACGGCCTGTAGCCCGTGGCGATCGCTATGCGGTGGTGCCATTTTTACGCCGTTGGGCGCTGTTATATCACTGCCGGATTATCGAAGTCGGTACGCAAACAGGTAATGAGCAGTTGTTCAGCCTGGCAGAATTACCCGAAGAGCAGGTGGCTTATCTGGAAGAGCATCTCTGCGATGGCGAGCAATTAATTATCTCTCGCTTCGAACCAGCGGTTTTACCGCTCGTGGTCACGCCAGACCGCGAAGCAGAATTAAAACAAATTCTCGAACAGGATGACGCAGATAAACGCATCAGTACCGCAGCGTTAATGCTGGCGCGGCAATTTACCTCGCAAATCCAAAAAACGAAAACCTCAAGTCTGTATATCAATCTTAATAACCCCTGTGTCATGCAACTGGTGACGGCCTTACAACAGCATCAGCAGCCAGCGGCAGCATTACGGTTATTAAAATCACTGAAAGTGATTTTGTGCTCCAGCGGTAATAAAGAACAGCAGTGGGATTTACACCAGGCACTGGAAGATTTTACTCAGGTTATTCCTGTCTTAATTAATCAAGGAAAATAAAATGGATACATGGGAGTGGTACAACAAATATAGTCAGGAGTTGCGCGATGCCGGGCAAGAATATATTCCGCAGCTTATTGATGATTTTTCAGAAAGTGTTTTGCACCTGCAAATAGAAAAATGCGATTCGCTATTGCCGGAAATGAAAGCGCTGAATCAAGTAGCTAAAAATCCGTGGCTGGAAATATTTATCGGTCACTGGGAGATGCGTCATCGCCTGACTAACTATGAAGAAGGCGAAAAAGTGCTGCCAGACGTGGTAGCGCTGTTTGAAAAAGCGCACCGGGAAGAGGCGAAGGATTGCCCGCAATCCATTTGCGTTACCCAAGATTTATCAGCCTGCTACGAAAATATCGATGGTCCAGGCTGGGCGAATGAACGCATGGCAGTATGTGAAGAAACCATTGCGCGCATTGATCCGACCTGGAGCTGTTTTATGTGTTTATCCTGCGAGTATGCCAGTGCACTGGTGGACTCCAACAAAACAGAAGAAGCGTTGGTTTATATCGACAGGCAAATCGAGGCGGTGAAAGCAGCGGGGAGTGAATATTTAGAAGCGCTGCTGGCAACACGCGCTGATATTTTGGTTGCCCTTCAGCGCTACGATGAAGCTCGTGAACTGATTGATGAACTGGCAAAAGAGAATGATTACTGGGGCCGTGATCGCATCAATTATCACCTCAAAAAACTGTACATTATGGCGTTATGCGGGCAGGACGAAGAAGTCTGGGAAGAATTACCGCGTTGGTCAGATCTGACCCCCTATTCATGGGGCATGTGGGTAAAGATTATTACCGTACTGCTTCCTCGCCATCCACAGAGAAACCACTGGCAGCTGGCGCGCATCATCCAGACAATGCTGGATCAACGTTCGCAGGCCGGGGCGCACCGCAAAGCGGTTGATCTGGCAAAACTGCAAATCACTCTGGCGCTGGAGCGTGAATCCGTCTGGGTGGCCAAAATGGCGATGAAACAGGCCCAACGGCACATGCCGAAATTACGTTCGTTAGTGGGCGTTGATCGCGAGTTTCTCGAACTTAGTGAAAAAATCGCCGCCAAAGAGGCGGAGTTGCTTGCTCGTCCGGTTGTAGAAGTCCCTGAAAATAGCGATGAAGAAACGCAGCCAGATCCAGAAAAAGACGTAGAGATATTCCGTCGCGCTTATCTGAACACGCCAGATGATGCGGAATTGCTGGGCAAACTGGTCAATGCGTTAAACGCCTGTAATGCGATTAATGAGTCGATCGAACTTCTGCAACGCCACGTTGAAAGCCATCTTCAGGAAGATAACGGCCTTTGCTTCGATCTGCTGGATCTCTTGCTTAACCGTGGCGATCAGCAAGCGATCGAGCACCTGGCGAAGCTGTATGAACAGGCGGGTCTGCTACATATGGCACTGTGGTTCCGTGCGCGGGTGATCAACCAACAGGAAGACTGGAGTGAACTGGAGTCGATTGGGCAACAGTTGCTGGAAAACGAAAAAGGGCGTGAGTGGGTCGGCGTTTATCGCATGTGTTCCTGGGCAGCACAAAAACAGGAAGCCTGGGAGCGACAGCTGGATTATTTACAGCAATTGCAGCAACTGATGATTAGCCGTGAAGAAGATATTCGTAATCTCCAGTGGGATATCATGGCGACCGCCAGCATCTTACAACAGTGGGATTTGGTGCGTGCTATTGCTGCTGAACTGGAAATCGAACTCACAGAAGGCGAAGGTTTCATCGACGAAAAATGGGGGCTGCTAAACATTCGCTTCCGGGAAAATTACGAATACCGCTATTACTATGCTCAACGCATTGGGCCGGTAACAGCAAGGATCATTGAGCCAACTTACCGGACCGATTTCCCGCAACATGTTGATGAAATAGTGGTTTTCGATGCAGAAATGTTGAATACCCGACCTGAAGACGAAGAAGAGCAGAAGAATTTCACGCCACTTTATGGGTGTCTGAAAACCATTATCCCGACCGAGTACGGCGAGTCCTGGTTCTGCGAAGGTGTTATGCCTGGTGAAGAACAGTTTAATGCCTTCCGTGAGGCGCTTCGTGAACGAAACTGGTACTACTGGAGCAACAGTAATGACGACTATACGTTAACCGATAGTCATCAGGGAGAAGGCGCTGATCCGCTGCCCGCGTTCTATTTTGTTATCAGTGCGCCGCGTTCAGTTTCTAAAGGTGATATCGATAAGACCTTGCACGAATTGACCTCTGACTGGGAACATCCGTTGTGCTGGTGGCGTCTTGCCAAAGAAGCCGGGGCGAATGAAGAGAAGCATGCCGCTATTGCCGAACGCTACGGGATGTAGTGCGTGATTAATGGCGGGGGGAGATGACACTCCCTCTCGCCAGGGTTGTGCCGTTAATTAAAATAAATCCTGTGATTTAGAGATTAAATTACAGGACTCATTCACTTTGTGGATATTATAGATTTATTTATAAACAAAACGTGCGTAGTGATATTTCCTTTTTTCCTTTATTATATTCACTCTCTTATCTATATATTTATAAGGCAATTAAATGAAAAGGAATTTATTATCTTCCGCTATTATAGTCGCTATAATGGCTCTCGGTATCACTGGCTGTGATGATAAAAAAGCCGAAACAGAAACTCCCCAGCCCGCCAATAGTCAACCTGCCGCACCAGCCCCTGAAGCGAAACCTACTGAAGCTCCCGTTGCAAAAGCAGAAGCTAAACCTGAAACACCTGCGCAACCGGTGGTCGATGAACAAGCGATTTTCGACGAAAAAATGGATATCTATATCAAGTGCTACAACAAGTTACAGATCCCTGTACAGCGCAGTCTGGCGCGGTATGCTGACTGGCTGAAAGATTTTAAACAGGGGCCTACCGGTAAAGAGAGTACTGTTTATGGCATCTATGGCATCAGTGAATCCAGTCTCTCTGAGTGTGAAAAAGGCGTAAAAAGTGCTGTGGCGTTAACACCTGCGCTGCAACCTATTGATGGCGTGGCGGTGGGTTATATCGATGCTGCCGTGGCGTTGGGTAATACTATTAACGAAATGGATAAATATTACACTCAGGAAAATTATAAAGACGATGCGTTTGCCAAAGGGAAAACGCTGCACCAGACATTCTTAAAAAATATTGAAGCCTTTGAACCTGTAGCAGAATCTTATCATGCGGCAATTCAGGAAATTAATGATAAGCGCCAGCTTGCGGAACTGAAAAATATTGAACAAAGAGAAGGGAAAACATTCAACTACTACTCTCTGGCGGTCATGATTTCAGCGAAACAAATTAATAACCTGATATCGCAAGATAAGTTTGATGCCGAAGCGGCAATGAAGAAAGTGACCGAACTTGAAACGCTGGTAGCGCAGGCCAAAGAAGCGGATAAAGGCGGCATGAATTTCTCGTTCATTAATTCGGCAGATCAATATCAGCTCGAGGCTAAAAAATATGTTCGCCGCGTCAGAGATAAAGTCCCGTACTCTGACTGGGATAAAGAGCAACTTCAGGATGCAAACTCAAGTTGGATGGTCGAAGACTCTTTCCCGAGAGCGTTACGCGAGTACAACGAAATGGTTGATGACTATAATCGCCTGCGCTAAACATTTTTGATTTTGCTGATCAATGTAATGTCGGATACGGCAGTGGACATCAGCCTGACCGAGCCATCGCAACAGACGAGCTGCTAACCGAAGTGGCAATGTTGTGCGGATACGGGAGCATATCAATTCATAGTACCGGGGCGATGAAGCCCCGGCGTGAGAGATTATTGCCCGTAATAAGCATTGGCCCCATGCTTACGCAGGTAGTGTTTATCCAGCAGTTCGTTTTGCATGGCAGGAAGCTGCGGCGAGAGCTGGCGTGAGAACAGTCCAATATAGGCGCATTCTTCCAGTACTACGGCATTATGCACCGCATCGGCGGCGTTTTTTCCCCAGGCGAACGGGCCGTGAGAATGCACCAGCACCGCCGGAATTTGCGCTGGACTCCTGCCGCGCTCTTCAAAGGTTTCAATGATTACTTCACCGGTCTGGTATTCATACTCGCCGTTGATCTCCTCTGCGGTCATCTGGCGTGTACAGGGGATTGCACCATAAAAATAATCGGCGTGCGTGGTGCCCCAGGCGGGGAGATCCAGCCCGGCCTGCGACCAGATGGTGGCGTGGCGCGAGTGGGTATGCACAATGCCACCGATTTCGGCATAGCGACGGTAGAGTGCCAGATGCGTTGGCGTGTCGGATGAGGGCTTTTTGCTGCCTTCCACCACCTTGCCGCTGGCTATCTCAACCACCACCATATCGTCGGCGGTCATCACTTCATACTCGACGCCGGAAGGTTTGATCACCATCCATTGCCGCGTCTCGTCTACCGCGCTGACATTGCCCCAGGTGAACGTCACCAGATGGTGAGCGGGAAGCGCCAGATTCGCCGCCAGCACGTCGGCTTTCAGTTGCTCTAACATATAAATCCAGCCTCCTGCATACGCGCTTCAATCCAGCACCGTGCCTGAATAATCTCCAGCACCGGCTCGTTGGCTTTTTCGGTCCACATCTCAATCAGAAATGATCCGCGATAGTTAAGCTCATGCAGCGTTTTGAAAATGCCAACAAAATCGACACAGCCTTCGCCAAACGGCACATCACGGAACTGTCCGGGGCTTTGCTCGGTAACGGGTTGAGTGTCTTTCAGGTGGATCGCGGCGATACGGTCAATGCCCAGTTTTAGTTCAGCGGGAACATCATTGCCCCAGGCGCTAAGATTGCCGACGTCCGGGTAGACGGTGAACCACGGCGAGGCGAGCATCTCGTCCCATTTTTTCCATTTGCTGATGGAGTTCATAAACGCGGTGTCCATAATCTCCACTGCCAGCATTACTTGTGATGCCGCCGCCTGTTCGACCGCCCACGCCAGCCCTTCAGCAAAACGTTGCTGGGTGCCTTCGTCATGGTCTTCGTAATAGACGTCATAACCTGCCAGCTGGATGGTGCGAATGCCGAGATCGCGCGCCAGGCGAATCGCTTTACTCATGATTTCCCGCGCCCGTTCGCGCACTGCCTCGTCCCGGCTGCCAAAGGGAAAACGACGATGGGCAGACAGGCACATTGACGGAATGGCAACACCCGTTTCGATCATCGCAGTGACCAGCGAAGCCCTTTGCGCGGCGCTCCAGTCAAGACGTGAGAGCCGTTCGTCGGTTTCATCCACCGACATTTCGACAAAATCAAAACCGCAGCTTTTTGCCAGCACCAGCCGCTCCGGCCAGGAGAGATCTTTCGCCAGCGCTTTTTCATAAATCCCTAACGGATGATTACGCACGTTGGCCTCCCCAGATAGCGTCGATTTGTGCATGGAAATCGCCAGCTACCTGCGCTGGATTTGCTGCGCCTGCCAGTGCTCGCCCAGCTATAAACGCTTTCACGCGGATATCTTTAAACAGCGGCAGGTCAGCAGGGGTTATCCCGCCAGTAATGGAAAGCTCAAGGCCGATATCAGAAAGCGCTTTCATGCGTGCCAGATCGGCCTCGCCCCACTGTTGCCCGCTGGCCTGCGCGTCACGACCACGATGATAAATCGCCTGCCGCACGCCAATACGATGCCAGTCGCGGGCGTCGTCCAGCGTCCAGTTACCAAACAGCTCTATCTGAATTTCACCGCCGCAGTTCTGCGCCATGGCGTGGCCTTTTTCTACCGTGGCGAGCGGCGCGGCGCAGATGATGGTCATCCAGTTAGCACCTGCGGTAAATGCTTGTTGAGCGAGTGTTTCACCAGCGTCGGCGACCTTCCAGTCAGCAACGATGATTTTGTCCGGGCACTGTTCGCGCAAGGCTTTCACCGCGCCAAGCCCTTCGTTTAAACAGAGAATGGTACCCGCTTCGACGATATCGACGCTGTCTTTTAACAGCGTAACGTCGCGCTGTGCGGCCTCAAGTGATGAGTGGTCGAGGGCCAGTTGCAGAAGTGGTCTGCTCATAATGTGTGCTCCTTGATGCGGGTGTGATAACCCTGAAGTGCGGCAATGAGATGCTGATAGCGTTGGTATTTTTGTTGGTAAAGCTGATGGGCGGTCATATCCGGTAGCAGGGTGCGTACCGGGTGCTGTAAGCCTCGTTGGGCTTCGCTGAAATCGCGATAAACCCCGGTGCCGACGCGGGCAGCGAGCGCCGCGCCAAAACAACCCGTTTCCTCCACCTGCGGCAATTCGATTCGTAAGCCGCTAACGTCCGCCAGCATTTGCATCCAGACATCGGAATGCGCTGGGCCGCCAGTCACGCGCAGGGTGTGCACATCAGTAAAACGTTCGCGCATCCGGTTGAGATGGGTCATATGGCTGAACACCACGCCTTCATAAATGGCCTGCAACAGGTGCGCGCGGGTATGAATGGCCTGCATCCCGTAGAAACCGCTGGTCATCTCGAGTCCGGCGTTGCTGCCGTACAGGAACGGCAGGAAAAAGAGATCGCCACCAGCTTTCGGCAAGCTGGCAACGGCCCGATTAATCTCATCAAACGAGATTTCTCCCCACTGTGCGGTAAACCATTCGAGGTTGCCGGAAGAGGTGGGGCTGGCTTCGTGAACGATAAATTCACCGTCGTTGACGTAGCGGCCATAGACATACGGATGTGCTTCGCTGTCACGCAGACCGGATGTAATGCCGCTGGTCACCGCCCAGGTCCCCATCACCGCATTGAGGGTGAATTCGTCTTCGATCCCGGCGCAGAGTGCGGTGGAAACCACATCAAACAGGCCGCCGACAACGGGCGTACCCGCTTTCAGACCGGTCAGGGCGGCTGTCTGGGCGGTGATCTCCCCGCAGATTTCGGCAGATCCGACAACAGACGGCAGGGCGTGATTGATTTCAGCGATCCCCAGCCAGTCGGTGAGGCATGGGTCATATTCCCCAAGACTCATGTTGTAGAGATTGGACTCGGAAATATTGCTCTCTTCGCAACCTTTGACGCCGGTTAAACACCAGCGCAGGTAGTCGTGCGTCATCATCACGCAGCCAATTTGTGTGTAGCGCTCCGGTTCGTGCTCTTTTAGCCAGCGTAACAGCGACACCGGATGCCCGGTCCATAAGGTCTGTCGGGTCAACGGGTAGAGTTTTTCCGGGACGCCATCTTCCTGCCAGCGACGAACGATTTCCATCGCCCGGCGATCCGAGGACAATATGGCATTACCGAGCGGCTTGTTGTTTTTATCCAGCAAAAACAAGCCCTTTCCCTGTGCGGAGATACCGATACCAACTATTTGTTCCCCGCTAACGCCGGAATGGGTAAGCAGGGCGCGAATGACAGCCATGCAGCATTGCCACAGTTCTGCCATATCGCGCTCTGCCCAACCTGGCTGCGGGCTTAATGCGCACAGCGGCAGGCGCTGCACGCCTGCCTCCCGGCCTTCGCGGTCATACAGCCCGGCTTTCAGCCAGCTACCGCCACAATCTAACCCCAGCCAGTATTGCGTCATGGTTTATTGCACCTCATCCACGGCTTTCAGCAGATCGGCGCCCTGCGGAACATCTTTAACAAACATGTCGCGAACCTGGTTCCCCAGCGCATCGCTAAAGGCTTTGCGATCGAGATCGGTGATGACTTCTACGCCCGCGTCTTTCATGCCGTCGATGATTTTTTGCTGATTTTCGGCGACCAGTTTGCGCTGGTAATTACCCGCTTCTTGCGCGGATGAGATAAGCACTTGCTGGAACTCCGGGCTTAAGCCATCAAACTTCGCTTTGTTGATCACCACCAGAAGCGGGGAATAGGCGTGGTGCGTCAGAGAAAGGTACTTCTGCACTTCGTAAAATTTTGCTGACCAGACAACGTTGATCGGGTGTTCCTGAGCGTCGATAGTGCGCGTTTCCAGCCCGGTATACACTTCGGCAAACGGCATCGGGATTGGGTTAGCGCCAAAAACTTTGAATGCCGCGATATTCATCGGGCTATTGTTGGTGCGGATTTTCAGCCCTTTCAGGTCGGCAGGTGTTTTAACTGGCTGGCGTGAGTTGGTGACATCGCGCCAGCCGTTTTCCCAGTAAGCCAGTACTTTCAGTCCTTTATCTTCAAGGGAGACTTTCAGGTCATCACCGACTTTGCCGTCGAGCGTTTTATGCGCGTGGGCGGTATTGCGGAACAGGAACGGGACATCGAGCAGGTTGATGACGGGTGAGAGTCCCGTAAAGTTGTTAGAGCCAGACATCTCCATATCAATAGTGCCGCCACGCACGCCGCTGATCATCGCCTGCGCATTACCGAGGGTGCTATCCGGGAACAGTTTTAATTTCAGTTCGCCTTTGGTTTTTTCCTGCAGTAATTCATTAAATTTTTTTGCCGCAATATGTTGTGAATCGGTTTGTGAGGTTTCATAACCGAAACGTAATGATTGTGCCGCCAGAGAAGATGTGCTGAACGCCGCCACTCCGGCAATTAATAATGCGTAGGTTACAGAACGTAATTTCATTATGATTTCCTTTTAACTCATCCATTTAAGAGGAGCGGTAATAAGCTCCGGTATAAAAATAAATAATGCTAACAACATGAATAAAACCATGACGTAAGGCACAACGCCTTTTACCGCATCGTCAAATTTAAGTTTCGCCACGCCGCATACCACGTTAAGAACGTTACCGACTGGAGGCGTAATCAGTGATATTGAACAGTTGATAATAAACATGATGCCGAAATAGACCGGATCTATTCCCGCTTCTTTCACTAATGGCATTAATACAGGTGTAAGAATTAAGACGGTAGGCGTTAAGTCCATGACCGTACTGATCACCATAATGGCGAGCATAATGACGATGAATAATAAGCGAGGTGAATCAACCAACGGTTGTAATAGCTCCGATACCATCATGGGTAATTCGGCGATAGTAATAAGCCATGCAGATACCGCAGCAGAGGCCACCAGGAACATCACCACAGACGTGGTTTTCGCTGCGTTAATCAGTACATGATAAAGCGTGGAGAAGGTCATTTCGCGATAGACCACCACCGAGACGAACAGCGCGTAGAAAGCGGCAACTGCGCCTGCTTCGGTTGGTGTGAATAGCCCCGAACGGAAACCACCAATAATGATAATCGGTAAAAAAAGCGCCCAAATACCGGAAACTAACGATTGCCAGACTTCCCGCAGTGAAGCTTTCGGCTGACAAGGTAAATTCAGTCGTTTTGCCTGCCACCACCAGGTAACCATCAGCGTGACGCCCATCATGATGCCCGGTGCGATGCCCGCCATAAACAGTTTGCTGATGGAGAGTCCGCTGGAGACGCCGAAGATAATGAGCGGAATAGAGGGCGGAATAATAGCTGCAATAATACCGCCAGAACCGATTAGCCCAGCGGCGCGGTTTACCGGATAGTTGG
The DNA here is from genome assembly GCF_004212325.1 of Escherichia sp. E13S3. Taxonomy (NCBI): domain Bacteria; kingdom Pseudomonadati; phylum Pseudomonadota; class Gammaproteobacteria; order Enterobacterales; family Enterobacteriaceae; genus Escherichia; species Escherichia sp. E13S3. The sequence goes on along the minus strand of NZ_RHJR01000014.1, from coordinate 81,570 downwards.
CCTGACGCATCATCGGCACCAGCAGCGCCGCGACGGCTGCGGTATCGGCAACCGCAGAACCGGACAGGCTTGCCATGATCATTGCCGCTAGTACACCAACGTAGCCCAGACCGCCCGGCCTGTGGCCTACCAGCTTCATTGGCAAGTCGACAATACGTTGCGACAGGCCGCCCGCGTTCATGATCTCACCCGCCAGTACAAAGAAGGGAATGGCTAACAGGGAGAAGCTGTCTGCGCCATTTACCAACGTTTGTGCCAGAATTTGCACATCAAAGATATCCATCCAGAACATCAATGAAATGCCGCACAGCAATAATGCCCAGGCGATGGGAACACCAATCGCGATAGCCCCCAACAAACTGACAATAAATATAAGGATTGTCATCGTCAGGCTCCTTGTTGGTTTCGGCTGGGGGTATTTGTGAACTGCCGGTATAAGTGACGTAATTCCAGCATCGCGATAATCAGGCTGGTGGGGATAGCGGCGGCGTACATTAAGCCAACGGGTACACCGAGAATGGGAGATAAGTTGCTCCAGTCCTGCGCTGTTTTTTCTATAGCGCCCCAGGCCAGCCCCAGACACAGCAATAAAATGAGCGTATGGGTTAGCAGCGAAACACGTTGTTGATTAGCAGGTGAGAGTTTTTCGACTAAAAAAGTAACCTGCACATGGCTGTTGTCCATATAAGCAACGATAGCGCCAATAAAGGTTAACCAGACAAATAAAAGTCGGGATAATTCATCAATCGATAATATGCTTGTGTGGAATCCATATCGAAGAATTATATTAATAAAAATAATACAAGACAGTATTGCGATGATGATCGCAAGAATGCCTTCGAGTATCCGTTTCATAACGAGTCCTTCTTGTTATGCAATATGTTTTCATTAATTGATGTTGTTGGTATTCGTAATATTTATTGGAAAGCGACTAATCAGACATTCAATGTGCTATTTAAGTGAAACGGATTAACGAGGTTCATTCAGAGTGTGAATGCCGTTACGTAATATTTCGATTCGATGTTGAACATCAGCCGTCGCATTTATTTCCAGCAGCTTGATGCCAGCAAAATGCAATGTTGACGGTTCTGCTGCATTAAATAACTCGCGAACATGATCTGTGGTCATCAGGCTTTCTGCACAGAAAGGTGCAAACGGTGCGTGTAAATCCTGCCATTCGCCGTATGTTCCGTTTAGCGTCGTACCAGAGAACATCAACGCGCCGAGTTTCCCGGCCTGTTTTGCCATTTGGGTATGGGTCAGCGGCAACGCTGTATTGCGCCCTTCAATAGCGGAGCGCGCCCAGTTAATACAGATACTGACGTCATAATCGGCAATGACCTGCAGAACATTTTCTAAAGGCAGAAAACCTTTACGGGGTGCAGAAGACGTCATGGCATCGCAGTGTTCGAGCACCAGTTTACACGGCCAGTCCCAGCTGGCGATTTCTTTCAACGAGCGGGCAAAAGCATCCGTCGCTTGCATAACATTGGGATTCGTTGCTAACGGTGCAGCCTGGATCTCCAGTGCGAGGACTTTATTTACCTGCAATGAGTTGATTTTATTCAACAAGTGGCGATAGTACGCCACGCAGGCCTGACGCTGCTCTTCATCGCTGGAGGCGAGGCCAAAACCGTTGTTTTCGCTGCGACGACGCATAGTTTCCATCACAGCGGTGACGACAAATTTCCAGCTCTCTGGTGTATGACGGAGTAACCATTGATCGCCAAGAGGATGAAAATTTTCCAGGCAGGGTTGTTCCAGACCGAGAATATCAGGGGTATCTGATAATTGTCGCCAGAATTCCTTCTCTTCCTCTTCACTTCTTTGGTGAAAAGAAGGTGCACAGGGATACGCACCGATAATATAACCGGCATTATTCGCTTTCATTTTGTGCTCCAGTAATAATTTTTTTATAAAGCAGAGAGGGCCACTTTAACCACGATTTTCCGTATTGCCGTTGTGGCATTTTTATTACATGCCGGTCGGTGAACATCTTGCGGGAAGAAAATAGCGTAGCTGCCCGGTATCATTTCTATAAATGATTCATGTTCACTATTGTGATAAAAAATAATATCGCGCTGCTCTAATAGGGATTCGCTGACTTTATTATTTCCTGTATCAATAGCAATGCCGATTTTCTCTTCGCCCCATGCCAGGAACTGGATATCGATATAGCGACGATGCACTTCCGGGCGGTTTTCCACCGCCTCGCGCGTCGTTAAATCGATAATTTGCGCATAAATATTTTTACCGTCGATTTCGACAACGCCCGGCTCCAGGACATTGAAGTTGGTAGCGCGCAGAAAATCGAGCGCCTTTTCAATGGCGGCGGGCAAACGGCACGGGTTAGGTTGCGCGATATGTCCAAAAATCATGGCTTATCTCCTTATAACGCCTGGATTTTTTCCCACACACTGTCATCAACGGTGATGCCGTTACGGCGGTTTTCGGCCAGCAGGGTAGTAAATTCGTGGCCGGGTAAGCGAATGGCCTGATTTTCGTCAGCACGCTCGGCACTGGTAACGTAATCCATGATGCGTTGTAGCTTGGCGTCGCGGGTGGTGCCTTCGATCAGTTTGTCTACTTCAATGGCGATAAAGATTTGCGAAATGCCGTATTCGTCGCTGTTATCCTGGGTGACTTCAGCAACCGATGCGCCATCAGAAAGGAGAGTAGCGATCATATCCAGCACAATCGACATGCCCGAACCTTTCCAGTAGCCCATCGGCAAAATGCGGCGATTTTTCTCGATAACGCCAGGTTCTTTGGTCAAATTGCCCTCATCATCAAAGCCACCATCTACCGGGAGCTGACGACCTGCCAGACGGTTAACTTCTAACATGCCGTAAGAGAACATCGACATCGACATATCGACCATGGTGATCGGCGTGGAAGGAATGGCGACGATCAGCGGGTTGGTGCCGATGCGACACTCTTTTGCGCCCCACGGCGGCATTACGGCGATGGAGTTGGTCCAGCAAATGCCAATATAGCCTTTTTCCGCCGCCTGCCAGCCATAGCTGCCACCGCGCATCCAGTGGTTGGCATTACGTAACGCCACCAGGCCAATCCCATGATTTGCCGCCAGTTCAATGGCGCGATCCATCATCTTTTTCGCCGTCAGGTTACCGATCGAACGCTGGGCGTCCCACTGCTCAATTGCGCCGAGGCTGGTCACGCGTTTTGGTTGGGCGTCAGGAATGATATCGCCATTATCCAGTTGTTGAATGAAGCGTGGGAAACGGTTAACACCGTGAGAATAAACGCCGGACTCGGTGGTGCGGGCGAACATCTCTGCGCAGGCGTCAGCCGTTTCGCTGTCAACGCCGCGTGAAATTAAGACCCGATTAAAGGCTGCTTTTAACTGCTCAAATGTTACTTTCATCCCTGGCTTCCTTGTTTTTTTGATCGCTTTTTTGTCTTTAAATTTCAATATGCGAAATTTGATTTCAAATATATCGATCGCGTTTTAACAAAGCAATCCGCGCCGTGAATTTCAAAAATCATTAAAATCAAATGGTTGCAAATTATCTGCCCAGATCGTGAACTATGACACACTTTGCGCTACCATCAGGACGCGACAAAAGGGGAACCTGGACATGGGAAAAAAAGAGCACGAGTTGGCGCAGGAAAAAGAGCGCCCAGCTGGAAGTCAGAGCCTGTTTCGCGGGTTGATGCTGATTGAGATTTTGAGCAATTATCCAAACGGTTGCCCGCTGGCGCATCTTTCGGAACTGGCAGGTTTAAATAAGAGTACCGTCCATCGCTTATTGCAGGGGTTACAATCCTGTGGCTATGTGACTACCGCGCCCGCCGCAGGGAGTTACCGCCTGACCACCAAATTTATTGCCGTCGGTCAGAAGGCTCTGTCTTCGCTGAATATTATTCATATTGCTGCGCCGCATCTTGAGACGCTGAACATTGCCACCGGAGAAACCATTAACTTCTCCAGCCGCGAAGATGATCACGCTATTTTGATTTATAAACTCGAGCCCACCACCGGGATGCTACGTACCCGCGCCTATATTGGCCAGCATATGCCGCTCTACTGTTCCGCAATGGGCAAGGTCTACATGGCGTTTGGTCACCCGGACTACGTGAAGTCGTACTGGGAAAGCCATCAGAATGAAATCCAGCCGTTAACCCGCAATACCATTACCGAGTTACCTGCGATGTTCGACGAACTGGCGCACATTCGTGAAAGCGGAGTAGCAATGGACAGAGAAGAAAATGAGCTCGGTGTCTCCTGTATTGCTGTTCCGGTGTTTGATATTCATGGGCGGGTGCCGTACGCCGTGTCGATTTCGCTTTCGACATCACGGTTGAAACAGGTGGGGGAGAAAAATCTCCTGAAACCACTGCGTGAAACCGCGCAGGCTATTTCTAATGAGCTGGGATTTACTGTCAGGGACGACCAGGGCGCGATCACATAACGCTTTGGACAAGTGCCAAAACTTTAACATTTCCTTCGTTGGATCAAAGCAGTAGGGACGCGCTCTCTGGCACTCTGCTGTTTTAGTGCAAAGGAGTGATCATGAACCGGTTTATTATTGCGGATGCGACGAAATGTATCGGTTGCCGTACCTGTGAAGTGGCTTGCGCGGTGTCGCATCAGGAAAATCAGGATTGCTCTGCGTTGTCGCCGGGCGAGTTTATTTCGCGAATTCGAGTCATCAAAGACCATACCTGGACCACTGCAGTAGCCTGTCATCAGTGTGAAGATGCTCCGTGTGCGAATGTCTGCCCTGTGGAGGCGATAAGCCGCGAACATGGGCATATCTTTGTTGAACAATCACGTTGTATTGGCTGTAAAAGCTGTATGCTGGCTTGCCCGTTTGGTGCGATGGAGGTCGTTTCTTCGCGCAAAAAGGCGAGGGCGATTAAGTGCGATCTGTGCTGGCATCGGGCGACGGGACCGGCTTGTGTTGAAGCCTGCCCGACACAGGCGTTGCAATGTATGGATGTCGAGAAAGTGCAGCGGCATCGGCTACGGCAGCAGCCTGTTTGAAACGTTTTTCCGGCGTTTCTCAACGCCGGAATAGTGCGCTTTGTTTATGCCAGATGCGGCGTAAACGCCTTTTCCGGCCTACAAATTCAATTGATTGCAGAAATTATGTAGGTCTGATAAGCGCAGCGCATCAGGCAATTTTTAATGGCTTTCAGCCCAGGCGCGTTCAATCTCTTCCGCCAGAATCTTCACACCCGCCTCAATTTTCTCCGGCTCTGGTACGTAGTTCATGCGCATACATTGATGCGTATGCGGCCACGGTTTATCCAGCCCTGGGAAGAAGTTGTGGCCCGGCACCATCAGCACGCCGCGCGCTTTCAGGCGCTGATAGAGTTGCTCGGTGGTAATCGGCAAATCCTTAAACCATAACCAGAGGAATATTGCCCCTTCTGGTTTATGAATCAGGCAGCGATCTTCCGGTAAATAGCGGCGAATGATGGCGATAGTCTCCTGAACACGCTGGTAATAGAACGGCTTGATGACCGTTTCTGACAGGCGCAGCAGATCGTTACGCTTAATCATTTCACACATTATCGCCGGACCAATGCCGCCAGGCGCGAGACTGATAATGCCGTTCATATTAGTGATGGCGGTGATGATTTTTTCATTGGCGATGATAATGCCGCAGCGCGAACCTGGCAGACCTAGCTTGGAAAGGCTCATGCATAGCACGATATTCGGATTCCACAGCGGGCGCGCTTCGCTAAAGATGATGCCCGGGAACGGGACGCCATAGGCGTTATCAATCACCAGCGGGATCCCGTGCTGATTCGCCAGCGCATCCAGCTTCAGCAACTCTTCATCGGTTATCACATTACCTGTTGGGTTCGTCGGTCGCGAGACGCAAATCATCCCCGTCTCTTCGCCAATGCGCAGATGTTCGAAATCGACGTGATATTTAAACTGGCCCTCTGGCAGTAGTTCGATATTCGGACGCGTAGAGACAAACAGATCCTCTTCCAGCCCGGCATCCGCGTAGCCAATATATTCCGGTGCCAGCGGGAACAGTACTTTTTTGACCCGGCCATCGGCACGGCGTCCGGCAAACAGGTTAAATAAGTAGAAAAAGGCGCTCTGGCTACCGTTTGTTAGTGCAATATTCTGTGGTTCGATATCCCAACCCAGCTTCTCGCGTAACATACCGGCAAGCAGAGACAGCAGCTCCGTTTTCCCCTGTGGCCCATCGTAATTGCACAGCGCATCAGTGGCTTTGCCACTTTCCAGCATGTCGGTTAGCAGCGTCTGGAAATAGTCCTGCATTTCCGGGATCTGCGCCGGATTGCCGCCGCCAAGCATAATCGCGCCGGGGGTGCGTAAACCGTCGTTCAGATCTTCCATCAGCAGCGTAATGCCGGAGTGGCGGGTAAATTTGTCACCAAAAAGGGAGAATGTCATAGCGGGATATCTGTCGAACTCTGTAGCAAGGAAGGTAACAATAACGCTACATTTGCCAGGGTGCAAATCACGCTGTTGACGGTGGATTGACACTTTATGCTGTGGTTTTCGATTAGGCTGGTATTTTAGGCTGGGAGGCTTCCCGACGTACTGCCGCACGGGAAGCCGGAAAAGTTACTGTTGCCCCGCCCAGACGACCATTACTTTATCGTCGCCGTGTTCACGGACAAATCCGTACCCCTGTTTCAGCGAAAGCGCCGTTTGTTTGCCTGCGCCAATGGCTGGATGCCGTGCGCGGAACTGACTGATGCGCTGCCAGTGCGCGACGCTGGCGGCAGATTTACCACTGATATCCTGCCAGTTCATATCAGAACGTGTGCCTTGTAGGGGATCAGAACCGGTGGGGCCGAACGGACGTAAGGATTCATCACCATAAAAGATTTGCACTGCACCTGGCGCGAGTAACAATAACTCTGCTGCTTTGTCGTCCCCTTCGCGGAACAAGCGGGTATCATGCGAGGAGAGATAGCTCAACACATTGAAATCTTGCAATTTCGCGGCCATTTGCTGCCAGGTGGTATCCATCTGCGCCAGGCAATCGACCGCTTTCGCCGCCTGTTCCTGATAATCGAAATTGATCATCGCGTCGAATCCGTGGCGATAGTAGTCGCTTTGCATTACGCCATGACCCCAGGCCTCGCCGGTCATCCAGAAAGGTTTGTCATCTAATGCTTTCTCGGGGTTAGCTTTTTTCCATTCGCGAAGTGCGGCGCTGGCCTGAGTTTTCAGTTGCTGCCAGGCGGGCAACTCAACATGTTTGGCGGTATCGACCCGAAAACCATCAATACCGTAGTCGCGGACCCATTGACTTAACCAGTGGGTTAAGTAATCGCGCGGCGTATAGCCGTCAATGGCTTTGGCGTGGGTATCCGGTTTGTTTTTATAGAACACCGGCAGACCAGAAGCGGTAGTTGATTCGGTTTTGATATCCGGCAAAAAGGCTAGCGACATGGTGAGATCGTCGAATCCAGGATTGTCGTAATCGCCGATATCGGTACGGATCCAGTTTTTCCCCCACCATTTATCCCAGCCTGTTTTGTCGCTGAAATTAATGTAATCGTTAAAGCTATGCCAGGTTTGCCCGGCGGTAGGTTTCCAGTCGCTCCAGCGTTCACCCAGCGTTTTTTTCACTTCGTCACCTGAAAGGTATAACGCGCCAAACTGATACTCCTGCATATCCGCCAGCGTGGCATAGCCGGTGTGGTTCATCACCACATCAAAAATAATGCGGATACCGCGCTGGTGCGCGCTATCAACCAGCGTCCGTAGATCGGCTTCGTTACCCATATTGGCATCAAGATTCGTCCAGTCCTGTGTGTAATAACCGTGGTAGGCATAATGCGGGAAATCGCCTTTCGTACCGCCGCCGACCCAGCCGTGAATTTGCTCAAATGGGGCGCTTATCCATAAAGCATTGACGCCCAGCTGCTGGAGATAATCCAGTTTGTTGGTCAGGCCGCGTAAATCACCACCGTGGAAAGTGCCAATTTCTTCCATGCCGTCTTTATGACGTCCGTAGCTCTGGTCATTGCTGGGATCGCCGTTTTCGAAACGGTCTGTTAGCACAAAGTAAACCGTGGCGTTATGCCAGTTGAAAGGGGCAGGTGCGTCAGTTTCCGCGCGTTCCAACAGAAGTAAACCATTGCTGGTGGCGGCAGGTTGTAACGTTATTTGGCCGTTCTTCACCGTCGCGATTTGCTGGCTGTAATAATCCCGGACTACCGTACCTTCCGGGAAAGTGCCGCTGACATTAAGCGTCAGTAGTTTTCCATCCCATTTTGGGCATTCGCGGACCTGGTTTGCTACCGGTTCGGCGGTGTTCTGGACCGAAATCATCAACGTTGGTGTGCCGGAGCGGGTATCTATTTGCAGCGTATATTCACCGTTCCTGAACAATCGCCACTGAGGGGGCGTGCTGTCGCAAGGTTTGAGAGAAAGCATCTGATTGAGTTTTATCGCATCCGTAGGCTGCCAGCATTGTTGGTTAAAATTTAGCGTCAGCGGTCGCGTACCTTTGGTCAGCTGGGCATGACTAACAAATGTTCCTGCACTTTGTTCAGCAAAGGTGGGAAATCCCTGATATGTCCAGTCGGCGGCAATGGCAACACTGGGCAGGAGTATCAGAAAACAGGCGGCAAGTTTCATAACGGATGAGTCCTTGTTGCTGCGAATTTCACCAGTTTGCCAGTGATAATACTGGTAAAACTCATCCCTGATGAGGATTGCGCCAGGATGAGACGAAAGGGGGAGTATTTCACCTGAGATTTAAGTTTATTTTTTGCGATAAACCCCACATTTTCTGCGATTTAGCGCCAATCTGAACGGTTAACACGTGACATAGTTTCAGATTTGGACTATTCCTTGGGGTGCTCTTGACAGCTATTTTTGATATGATTTGAGATTCAACTCTCAAATTTGTGAAAAATATAAGGTGTTGGAATGATTAAATCCGACCAGGAGAACTGATGATTTTGACTCCCATACGACGATATGGGGCGATGATTCTTATGTTACTCACTCTGATGTTTTCGAGTGAGGTGTTAGCGAAAACGCACACGACAACAGCGAGTCAAAAGTCCCACATAACCAAAGCTAGTAATAAACAGGTAAGCAGTAAACAAGAGTATTCTCGCAATAGTGCAAAGAGCAGTTCACTTCCTGATTTGCGAAAATACCCTTCCGGAACACCAAGGAAAAAAGCGTTTCTCCGGACCGTAATGCCTTACATTACCAGCCAAAATGCTGCCATTACGGCGGAACGTAACTGGCTGATTTCAAAACAGTACCAGGGCCAATGGTCGCCTGCAGAGCGTGCGCGTCTGAAAGACATCGCCAAACGCTATAAGGTGAAGTGGTCTGGTAATACACGAAAAATCCCGTGGAATACGCTGCTTGAACGCGTAGACATTATCCCGACCAGTATGGTGGCGACGATGGCTGCGGCAGAAAGTGGTTGGGGGACGTCGAAGCTGGCGCGTAACAACAACAACCTGTTTGGCATGAAGTGTGGCAAAGGTCGTTGTAATAATGGTCCGGGTAAAGTGAAAGGCTATTCTCACTTTGATTCTGTCAAAGAGTCGGTGAGCGCCTATGTTACTAACCTGAATACGCACCCGGCTTACGCTTCGTTCCGTAAATCACGTGCACAATTGCGTAAAGCTGATCAGGAAGTCACCGCCACAGCGATGATTCACAAGCTGAAAGGTTATTCAACGAAGGGACAGAGTTATAACAACTACCTGTTCGCGATGTACCAGGATAACCAGCGGTTAATCGCTGCGCATATGTAATTGCATTCCCTCGAGCCTTATCCGACTTGTTGGTCGGATAAGGCTTTTGCTCGCATCAGGTGGTTGTGCTGCGTTACCTGATGCGACGCTGGCGCGTCTTATCATGCCTGGCGGCTTTTCCCCTCCTGCTACAGCAGGACCTCGCTGTTTACATCGCGATACTCTTTCGGCGTTGTGTCATATGCTTTTTTAAATACAGAGTAGAAATATTGCAACGATGGATAACCGCACATTTGCGATATTTCGTTGATTGATAAGGTTGTTGAAATTAGCAGGCTGCGCGCTTTCTCCAGCTTCTCGGCATGAATCATTGCGTGTATGGTTTCGCCCACCTCTTCTTTAAAACGCTTCTCAAGATTGGAGCGTGATATGCCGACAGCGTCCAGCACCTGATCCACTTTAATCCCTTTACAGGCATGATTGCGGATGTAATGCATGGCCTGAATAACAGCCGGGTCGGTCAACGAACGGTAATCCGTAGAACGCCGTTCAATGACGCGTACTGGCGGGACCAAAATCCGCTGCAACGGCATCGCTTCTTTATCTAACAACCGATGCAGAAGTTTTGCCGCCTGATAGCCCATTTGCCGTGCGCCCTGGGCAACCGAAGAAAGCGCGACGCGAGAAAGATAGCGGGTCAGCTCTTCGTTATCGATGCCAATTACGCATAATTTTTCCGGTACGGGAATATGCAGATGTTCGCAAACTTGCAGAATATGCCGCGCCCGGGCGTCAGTAACGGCAATAATCCCGGTTTGCGGTGGCAGCGTTTGCAACCAGTCGGCCAACCGGTTTTGCGCGTGCTGCCAGTTTTCTGGTGCAGTTTCCAGTCCCTGATAAACGACACCACGGTACTTTTCTTCGGCGACAAGCTGGCGAAAAGCATATTCGCGTTCGGCTGCCCATCTTTTGCCACTCGACTCCGGCAGACCATAAAAAGCAAAGCGGTTAACGCCTTTTTCTTTTAAATGCAAAAATGCGCTTTCAACCAGCGCATAGTTATCAGTGGCAATGTAATGTACGGGCGGATAGCTTTCTGCCAGGTGATACGAGCCGCCAACCCCGACAATGGGGACATCGACATCAGCCAACGCTTGCTCGATTTGTTTATCGTCAAAGTCGGCAATAACGCCATCTCCTAACCAGTCCTTGATTTTATCAATGCGGGCGCGGAAATCTTCTTCAATGAAAATATCCCATTCCGATTGTGACGCCTGTAAATATTCCCCCACACCTTCTACAACTTGACGGTCATAGGCTTTATTAGCATTGAACAGTAATGTGATTCGGTGACGTTTAGTAAACATGGTTCTTTTCCTGCTGAATCATGCAAAAACTCAAAACCGGCAACACGTTACCGGTTTTGAGAAAATTTTTATCAAAATCAGGAACGGCGTTTGGTTGCGGAGTCCATCCATACTGCCAGCAACAGAATCGCACCTTTGACGATATACTGCCAGAAGGTCGGAACATCCATCATACTCATGCCGTTATCCAGCGAAGCCATGATGAATGCCCCCATCACAGCCCCCGCAACACTCCCTACGCCGCCAGCCAGACTGGTGCCGCCAATCACGCAGGCTGCAATGGCATCCAGTTCGGCGATATTACCGGCAGAAGGCGAGCCTGCACCAAGCCGTGAACTGAGGATTAACCCCGCGATGGCCACCATCAAACCGTTGATAGCAAACACGACAAGTTTGGTGCGTTCTACGTTAATCCCGGAGAGTCGCGCCGCTTCCAGATTGCCGCCAATAGCGTAAATGCGCCGCCCGAAAGCTGTCCTTGTTGCCATAAACATGCCGCCGAGTAACAGCAACGTCAGCAGCAGGACAGGAGTAGGAACGCCACGGTAATCATTCAGTAGCCAGATTGCGCCTAATACGATGATGGCGGTCAAAGCCTGGCGACCGACCACCGCTGTAGATGCCGGAGACTGTAAACCCAAAGCTTGTCGGCGCATTCTTCCACGCCATTGCCAGCCGACAAAAGCCATTAAGCCAAGCGCGCCAATAATGAAACCGGTGCTGGCGGGTAGATAGCTCTGTCCAATTTGTGACATCGCGGCGCTGGTGGGTGAAACCGTCGTACCGTTGGTGATGCCAATGAGGATGCCGCGAAATGCCAACATGCCCGCCAGGGTGACAATAAATGAAGGCACTTTGCGGTACGCAACCCACCAACCATTCCATGCGCCGAGAAGCAGGCCCAGAACCAGCGTCACAATAATGGTGAGTGGCAGAGGCCAGCCTAACCAGACGTCGCAGATAGCGGCGACGCCGCCTAATAGCCCCATCATCGAGCCGACCGAGAGGTCGATTTCGGCAGAAATTATGACGAACACCATCCCTACCGCAAGGATGCCGGTAATCGCGGTCTGGCGCAGCAAGTTGGAGACGTTACGGGCGCTTAAATAGGCGCCGTCAGTAGTCCAGGTAAAGAACAGCATGATGGCGATGATTGCTGCAATCATCACGAAAACTTGTAAATTCAGTGACTTCAGCACAGAGAAGCCACCGGATGTCGGTACGGCTAATTTCACTTCAGACGGATTGCTTTTCGACATGATGTTCGCTCCTCAATGCGGCTTCCATCACCTGCTCCTGAGTCAGGTTATGATTTATCAGGTTGGCTTTTAGTTTTCCTTCATGCATCACCAGTACGCGATCGCTAAGACCAAGTACTTCAGGTAATTCAGAAGAGATGACAATAACGGCGATACCCTGCTGGACGAGTTGGTTAATTAATTTGTAGATCTCGTATTTCGCGCCAATATCGATACCCCTGGTAGGTTCATCAAGAATGAGAATGCGCGGGTTGAGTAACAGACAGCGTGCCAGGATCGCTTTTTGTTGATTGCCGCCGCTTAAACGTCCAATAGCAAGTTCCGGAGACGACGTTTTCACTTTGAGTCGCTGGATAGATTCCAGAATACATTTTTGCTCTGCGGCATCATCAAGCTGGCTAATACCCCCGGTAAATTTACTGAGTGCGGCGAGGGTAATATTTTTACCAACTGCCATTACCGGAACGATGCCATCACGCTTTCTATCTTCTGGCACCATTGCAATACCCTGGGCGATGGCTTGCTGGCAATTACGAATATCCACTTGTTTGCCATCAATATAGATTTTCCCTTCCCATTGTCCGGGCCAAACGCCAAAAAGGCATTGAATAGTTTCGGTGCGACCAGCGCCGACCAGTCCAGCAATCCCCAGTATTTCGCCACGTTTCAGGGAAAACGAGACATCGTTAACCCGTTTAATATGACGATTAACCGGATGCCATGCCGTCAGATGTTCTATGCGTAATATTTCATCGCCAGTGGTATGTGGTTCGTTTGGGTACAGTGCCGTTAATTCTCGCCCAACCATCATGGTGATAATATCGTCTTCGCTCATTCCGGCTGCATCACGCGTACCTATGTGCTGACCGTCGCGAATAACACAAATTGTGTCGGAAATCGCTTTGACTTCGTTGAGCTTGTGAGAAATATAGATACATGCGATGCCGTGTTGTTGCAGATCGCGAATAATATCCAGTAAAACTGTGGTTTCCAGCTCAGTTAATGAGGCGGTTGGTTCATCGAGAATTAATAAACGCACCTGTTTATTTAGTGCCTTGGCAATTTCAACGAGTTGTTGTTGCCCAAGCCCTAAATCACCAACGCGGGTATCCGGTGAAATGGATAAGCTGACTTGCGCTAACAGTTTCTGACAGCGTAGCGTCATCTGGTCATAATCCATGACCCCATTGCGGGTTATCTCATTGCCAAGAAAGATATTTTCCAGCACGGTCAACTCTTTCACCAATGCTAATTCCTGGTGAATGATGGCAATACCTTTGCGTTCGGTATCGCGGATGTGACTTGCCTGTATTACTTCACCAGCAAAAGTAATTTCGCCTTCGTAACTGCCAAAGGGATAAATTCCGCATAGCACTTTCATTAATGTTGATTTACCAGAACCGTTCTCACCGCAAAGTGAGACGATCTCACCAGCATTTAGCCGCAAACTGACGTTATCTATCGCCTTTACGCTGCCGAAAGTTTTGGTAATGCTCTTCATTTCAAGTAGATAAGACATAACGACTCCACCTAAGCCAATCAGTTCATGCGGCATGGAGAGAAATCACGTCCCCGTTGTCGACAGGGACGTAACGCTTAAAGCTCGCTCTCCTTGTGGAAACCGTCTTTAATCACCGTGTCTTTGATGTTGTTTTTATTCACATCAATAGGTGTCAGCAGGCGGGATGGAACATCTTTCAGCCCATTATTCAGCGTGGTATCTGCTTTAGGTTGTTGATCGTTACCCAGTTCAACGGCAATTTCCGCGGCAGTATTTGCCAGAAGAGTAATCGGTTTATACACCGTCATGGTTTGCGTACCCGCAGCAATACGTTTAATGCCGGCGAGATCCGCATCCTGACCGGAAATGGCGACTTTCCCTGACAAACCTTGCGCGCTTAATGCCTGAATAGCCCCGCCAGCAGTAGCATCGTTAGAAGCAACAACAGCGTCAATTTTGTTATTGTTGGCGGTCAACGCGTTTTCCATAATTTTCAGCGCGTTTTCTGGTAACCAGCCATCAACCCATTGGTCGCCTACGACTTTAATTTTCCCGGAGTCGACGTAAGGTTTTAATACTTTCATTTGCCCGGCGCGGAAAAGCTTAGCGTTGTTATCTACCGGAGAGCCGCCCATCAGGAAATAATTTCCTTGCGGGACGATATCGACCAGCGCTTTTGCTTGTAGTTCACCCACTTTTTCGTTATCGAAAGAAATATAAAAGTCGATATCAGCATCATTAATCATGCGGTCGTAAGCTAATACTTTAATGCCTTCTTGTTTTGCTTCTTTTACAACGTTACTTAATACCTGTCCGTTATACGGAATAATGACAAGAACATCGACTCCCCGGTTAATCATGTTTTCAATCTGCGACATTTGAGTTTCTTCGTTGCCATTTGCAGACTGCACAAATACTTTTGCGCCGAGAGATTCAGCTTTTTTCACGAAAATATCCCGGTCTTTCTGCCAGCGCTCAAGACGGAGATCATCAATAGCCATACCGATTTTGACTTCTTTAGCATGTGCCGCAACGTTGGTTAGCAGAAGTGAGGTGCACAGGGTGAGTAAAATGTTCTTTATTTTCATGGTTCAGAGGCCTTCTTTTGTTAGAGGGTAGCTTTAAAAAGTAACAATCACCGCGTTAAACGTGACCAATTTTTAGCAACTAAATGGGGGAAAACAATTACAGATTTTTATCTTTCGATTACGATTTTTCGTTTATTTCTTGATTTATGACCGAGATCTTATTTTTGTTGGTTAATCGAATTTGTTGCATTTTTCTCTTCGAGTAATTACCCATTTCATCATTCCATTTTATTTTGCGAGCGAGCGCACACTTGTGAATTATCTCAATAGCAGTGTGAAATAACATAATTGAGCAACTTAAAGGGAGTGCCCAATATTACGACATCATCCATCACCCGCGGCATTACCTGATTATGGAGTTCATTATGCAAGCTTATTTTGACCAGCTCGATCGCGTTCGTTATGAAGGCCCGAAATCCTCTAACCCGTTAGCATTCCGTCACTACAACCCCGACGAATTGGTGTTGGGTAAGCGTATGGAAGACCATTTGCGTTTTGCCGCTTGCTACTGGCACACCTTCTGCTGGAACGGGGCGGATATGTTTGGCGTAGGCGCGTTTAACCGTCCCTGGCAGCAACCTGGCGAGGCGCTGGCATTGGCGAAGCGTAAAGCAGATGTCGCATTTGAGTTTTTCCACAAATTACATGTGCCTTTTTATTGCTTCCACGATGTGGACGTTTCCCCGGAAGGCGCATCGTTAAAAGAGTACATCAATAACTTTGCGCAAATGGTTGATGTGCTGGCAGGTAAACAAGAAGAGAGCGGCGTGAAACTGCTGTGGGGAACCGCTAACTGCTTTACTAATCCACGTTATGGCGCGGGCGCTGCTACGAATCCCGACCCGGAAGTTTTCAGCTGGGCAGCAACACAAGTCGTTACGGCGATGGAAGCGACGCATAAACTGGGTGGTGAAAACTATGTGCTGTGGGGCGGTCGCGAAGGTTACGAAACGCTGCTGAATACCGATTTGCGTCAGGAGCGTGAACAGATTGGCCGCTTTATGCAGATGGTGGTTGAGCATAAACATAAAATCGGTTTCCAGGGTACCCTGCTTATCGAACCGAAACCGCAAGAGCCGACCAAACATCAATATGATTACGATGCCGCGACGGTCTACGGCTTCCTGAAGCAGTTTGGCCTGGAAAAAGAGATTAAACTGAATATTGAAGCAAACCATGCAACGTTGGCGGGTCACTCTTTCCACCATGAAATTGCCACCGCCATTGCGCTTGGTCTGTTCGGTTCTGTCGATGCTAACCGTGGTGACGCGCAGTTGGGCTGGGATACCGACCAGTTCCCGAACAGCGTGGAAGAAAATGCGCTGGTGATGTATGAAATTCTCAAAGCGGGCGGTTTTACCACCGGTGGTTTGAACTTCGATGCCAAAGTACGTCGTCAGAGCACCGATAAATATGACCTGTTCTACGGTCATATTGGCGCGATGGATACGATGGCACTGGCGCTGAAAATTGCAGCACGCATGATTGAAGACGGTGAGCTGGATAAACGCGTCGCGCAACGTTATTCCGGCTGGAATAGCGAACTGGGCCAGCAAATTCTGAAAGGCCAAATGTCACTGGCGGATTTAGCAAAATATGCCCAGGAACATAATCTTGCACCGGTGCATCAGAGTGGTCGCCAGGAGCAGTTAGAAAATCTGGTAAACCATTATCTGTTCGACAAATAACGGCTAACTGTGCAGTCCGTTGGCCCGGTTATCGGTAGCGATACCGGGCATTTTTTAAGGAACGATCGCTATGTATATCGGGATAGATCTTGGCACATCGGGCGTGAAAGTCATTCTGCTCAACGAACAGGGTGAGGTAATTGCTTCGCAAACGGAAAAGCTGACCGTTTCGCGCCCGCATCCCCTCTGGTCTGAACAAGACCCGGAACAGTGGTGGCAGGCAACAGATCGTGCAGTGAGAACGCTTGCGCGACAATATTCTTTGCAAGAGGTTAAGGCGTTAGGTATTGCCGGACAGATGCACGGAGCTACGTTACTTGATGCTCGGCAGCAGGTATTACGTCCAGCGATTTTGTGGAATGACGGGCGCTGTGCGCAAGAGTGCGCTTTGCTTGAAGCACGAGTCCCGGATTCGCGCGCTATAACCGGCAATCTGATGATGCCCGGATTTACCGCGCCTAAGCTGCTGTGGGTGCAACGCCATGAGCCAGATATATTCCGTCAGGTAGACAAAGTTTTATTGCCAAAAGATTATTTGCGTCTGCGTATGACCGGAGAGTTTGCCAGTGATATGTCTGATGCGGCAGGCACCATGTGGCTGGATGTCGCGAAGCGTGACTGGAGTGATGTCATGCTGCAAGCTTGCCAGCTGTCCCGTGACCAGATGCCAGCATTATACGAAGGCAGTGAAGTTACCGGGACTTTGCTACCCGAGGTGGCAAAAGCATGGGGAATGGCGGCAGTGCCTGTTGTCGCGGGCGGCGGCGATAATGCGGCTGGCGCGGTTGGTGTGGGTATGGTTGATGCCAACCAGGCAATGCTGTCGCTGGGAACTTCTGGTGTTTATTTTGCGGTGAGCGAAGGGTTCTTAAGCAAGCCGGAAAGCGCCGTACACAGCTTTTGCCATGCATTACCACAGCGTTGGCATTTAATGTCGGTGATGTTGAGTGCGGCATCGTGTCTGGATTGGGCTGCGAAATTAACCGGCCTGAGTAATGTCCCAGGCTTAATTGCAGCTGCGCAACAGGCAGATGAAAGTGCCGAGCCAATCTGGTTTTTGCCTTATCTTTCCGGCGAGCGTACCCCGCACAATAATCCACAGGCGAAGGGGGTTTTCTTTGGCCTGACCCATCAACACGGCCCTAATGAACTGGCGCGAGCAGTGCTGGAAGGCGTGGGTTATGCGCTGGCCGATGGCATGGATGTAGTGCACGCCTGCGGCATTAAACCGCAAAGTATTACCCTGATTGGTGGTGGAGCGCGTAGTGAGTACTGGCGTCAGATGCTGGCGGATATCTGCGGTCAGCAGTTGGATTACCGCACGGGTGGTGATGTAGGGCCTGCACTGGGCGCAGCAAGGTTGGCGCAGATTGCGGTGAATCCAGATAAATCGCTCAGTGAATTGTTGCCGCAACTGCCGTTAGAGCAGTCGCATATGCCGAACGCGCAGCATCATGCCGCTTATCAGCCACGACGCGAAAC
This sequence comes from Escherichia sp. E13S3, assembly GCF_004212325.1. NCBI lineage: Bacteria > Pseudomonadati > Pseudomonadota > Gammaproteobacteria > Enterobacterales > Enterobacteriaceae > Escherichia > Escherichia sp. E13S3. Next base: position 63,489 of record NZ_RHJR01000014.1, on the reverse strand, counting down.
ATTCCGTCGTCTCTATCAGCAACTTCTGCCACTAATGGCGTAAACTTATCCCCCGCCTGACCGGGCAGGGGATAATTCTCGTCTATATATATTATCAATTCATTAATATTTCATATGAATTTATTCTGAAAATCATTTGTTAATGGTGTTTTTCAGTTTTGTCTTTCGTTGGTTAATCGTAATGTGTCGCTGGTAGATACGGAGATCATTATGAAAACCTCAAAGACTGTGGCAAAACTATTATTCGTTGTCGGGGCGTTGGTTTATCTGGTTGGGCTAGGGATCTCATGCCCATTGTTAAGCGGCAAAGGCTATTTTCTCGGCGTGTTAATGACGGGAACGTTTGGCAATTATGCTTATCTTCGTGCTGAAAAACTCGGGCAACTGGATGACATGTTTATTCGCATCTGCCAGTTAGTTGCGTTAATCACTATCGGTCTGTTGTTTATCGGTGTTTTAAATGCACCTATCAATGCTTATGAAATGGTGATCTACCCCATCGCCTTTTTTGTCTGCTTGTTTGGTCAAATGCGTTTGTTTCACTCGGCATGAGCAACATAAAGCTCTTACACATTCAGGAATGAAAGGAATACTGTGATGGAAAACAAAATATCAACCTATTCTCCAGCATTTAGCATTGTGTCATGGATAGCGCTTGGCGGCGGTATTGTTACCTATTTATTAGGGCTATGGAATGCGGAAATGCAGTTAAATGAAAAAGGATATTACTTTGCTGTTCTGGTGCTAGGACTATTTTCAGCCGCATCTTATCAAAAAACTGTGCGGGACAAATATGAAGGCATCCCCACTACATCCATTTATTATATGACCTGTCTGGTTGTCTTTATCATTTCTGTCGCATTACTGATAGTTGGTCTGTGGAATGCAACATTATTACTCAGCGAAAAAGGGTTTTATGGCCTGGCCTTCTTTTTAAGTTTGTTTGGTGCAGTAGCAGTACAGAAGAATATTCGTGATGCTGGAGTGAACCCATCAAAAGAAACTGTGGTTGCTCAGGAAGAATATAGCGAATAATCCTTGTAAGCCCGGTCAATGTGACCGGGCTTTTGCTCAACTTACGAATCTGTTTCGGTCGATTCGTTGCACCAGCACAGAAAGTAATAAGCTTGTGGCCAGCGTGGCGCAGAAGATCCAGATAATATCCAGTATTGGCCAGTTTTTAAGCTCAATCCCCCGGGTACGCAGCGCATGGATAATCAATGCGTGGAACCCGTATATACCTAAAGAATGGCGTGATATCAGCCCAAGCCCGGGAACAGTGTGTGTATCCAGCGTATTTTTTACCAGAGTCAGTAACGCGATTGCGCAGATAAAAACCATCGGTCCGCAATAGAGATACCAGGTATCGGCAAAATTTCCGCGCCACTGTAATTCATATAATGTCCCGCGAGAGATAATAAATACCCCCGCAACAAACAGTACGGCGCTCACCCACGACAGTGATTTATGTTGCGTATCCACCATGCCAATGGCGCGGCCCAACATGCCATACAGGATGTAGTAAAAAGTATCGCCATTGATATATAAATTAATCGGTAGCCATTCGAAGCCGTCGATCTTCTGTGGCACAGTGTTTGGGTTAGCGATGATGCCAATCACCACCATGAGTACCAGCAACATTTTACCGCTAACATTTTTCACCTGAACCAGCGGCGAAACCAGATAAATCACCGCAATCGCGAAGAAAAACCATAAGTGATAAAACACAGGCTTTTGTAGCAGGTTTTTCAGCGCTAACTCCACATTGATAGCGGTAAAAAGCGCAATGTAGATCAACGCGATGACACTATAAAACAGCAGACATAAGCCAATACGCAAGAAATGACGGGGCTGGGCGCTACGTTCGCCAAAAAAGAGATAGCCTGAAATCATGAAAAATAGCGGCACGCTGACACGGGAGGCAGAATTTAGAACATTCGCGATATCCCAGGTTATGGGGCTGACGCTATGGGCGTTGGTTACATACCAGGTGGTGGTATGAATCATCACCACCATTAAACAGGCTATCCCTCGCAGGTTATCAATCCAATAAATTTTGGGCTGCATCTGTGTCTCTGTAACTGGTTAAAAAAGGTCTGACCGATAAATCATTCGGCTGGTGCACTGGAATAATCCGAGTTTTATCTCTACAGCTTATAGAGGCTTGAGGAAATTCGTTAGATTCAGCCACTATACCGATATTAATAATAAGACTCACCTGCAAATAAGACGGTAATTTAATGATGATGAACTATTTCTTTCCAGCAATGGCACTTATTGTGTTAGTGGGATGCTCGACACCGCCACCCGAGCAGAAAGCACAGCGGGTAAAGGTTGAGCCGCTGCGTTCATTGAATATGGAAGCGTTGTGCAAGGATCAGGCAGCAAAACGTTATAACACCGGTGAGCAAAAAATCGACGTCACCGCATTTGAACAGTTCCAGGGGAGCTACGAAATGCGTGGTTATACCTTCCGGAAAGAGCAGTTTGTCTGTTCTTTTGACGCAGATGGCCATTTTTTGCATCTTTCCATGCGTTAAGCCCTGCTTTTTCCCGTTTCGTACTGTATATCTTCCATCCAGCGGGTATACTGATCCCTTCCTTTAAATCCACACGTATCCAGCACGAAATAATATGCAAAAGTTTGATACCAGGACCTTCCAGGGCTTGATCCTGACCTTACAGGATTACTGGGCTCGCCAGGGCTGCACCATTGTTCAACCATTGGACATGGAAGTCGGCGCGGGAACCTCTCACCCAATGACCTGTCTGCGCGCGCTGGGGCCAGAACCGATGGCGGCTGCTTATGTCCAGCCTTCTCGTCGCCCGACCGATGGTCGCTACGGCGAAAACCCCAACCGTTTACAGCACTACTATCAGTTCCAGGTGGTCATTAAGCCATCGCCGGACAATATTCAGGAGCTGTACCTCGGTTCTCTGAAAGAGCTGGGCATGGACCCGACTATCCACGATATCCGTTTCGTGGAAGATAACTGGGAAAACCCGACGCTGGGTGCCTGGGGGCTGGGCTGGGAAGTGTGGCTGAACGGCATGGAAGTGACACAGTTCACTTACTTCCAGCAGGTTGGTGGTCTGGAGTGTAAACCGGTTACCGGCGAGATCACCTACGGTCTGGAACGTCTGGCAATGTACATTCAGGGCGTAGACAGCGTTTACGACCTGGTCTGGAGCGACGGCCCGCTGGGTAAAACCACCTACGGCGACGTGTTCCATCAGAACGAAGTGGAGCAGTCCACTTACAACTTCGAATACGCGGATGTGGACTTCCTGTTCACCTGCTTCGAGCAATACGAGAAAGAAGCGCAGCAGTTGCTGGCGCTGGAAAATCCGCTGCCGCTGCCAGCCTACGAGCGTATTCTGAAAGCCGCCCACAGCTTCAACCTGCTGGATGCGCGTAAAGCCATCTCCGTCACTGAGCGTCAGCGCTATATTCTGCGCATTCGCACCCTGACTAAAGCAGTGGCAGAAGCATACTACGCTTCCCGTGAAGCCCTCGGCTTCCCGATGTGCAACAAAGATAAGTAAGAGGCGGCTATGTCTGAGAAAACTTTTCTGGTGGAAATCGGCACTGAAGAGCTGCCACCAAAAGCACTGCGCAGCCTGGCTGAGTCCTTTGCTGCGAACTTTACTGCGGAGCTGGATAACGCTGGCCTCGCACACGGCACCGTTCAATGGTTTGCTGCTCCGCGTCGTCTGGCGCTGAAAGTAGCTAACCTGGCGGAAGCACAGCCGGATCGTGAAATCGAAAAACGTGGCCCGGCAATTGCCCAGGCGTTCGATGCCGAAGGTAAACCGAGCAAAGCGGCGGAAGGTTGGGCGCGTGGTTGTGGTATTACCGTTGACCAGGCTGAGCGTCTGACTACCGATAAAGGCGAATGGCTGCTGTATCGCGCCCACGTGAAGGGCGAAAGCACCGAAGCATTGCTGCCGAATATGGTTGCGACTTCGCTGGCGAAACTGCCGATCCCGAAACTGATGCGCTGGGGCGCGTCTGACGTACACTTCGTGCGTCCGGTACACACCGTGACCCTGCTGCTGGGCGACAAAGTCATTCCGGCAACCATTCTGGGGATTCAGTCCGATCGCGTGATTCGCGGTCACCGCTTTATGGGCGAACCGGAATTCACTATCGACAATGCCGATCAGTATCCGGAAATTCTGCGTGAGCGTGGGAAAGTCATCGCCGATTACGAAGAACGTAAGGCGAAGATTAAAGCCGATGCCGAAGAAGCAGCGCGTAAGATTGGCGGTAACGCTGACTTAAGCGAAAGTCTGCTGGAAGAAGTGGCTTCTCTGGTTGAATGGCCGGTTGTTCTGACCGCGAAATTCGAAGAGAAATTCCTCGCTGTGCCGTCTGAAGCCCTGGTTTATACCATGAAAGGTGACCAGAAGTACTTCCCGGTATACGCGAACGACGGCAAACTGCTGCCGAACTTTATCTTCGTTGCCAACATCGAATCGAAAGATCCGCAGCAAATTATCTCCGGTAACGAGAAAGTCGTTCGTCCACGTCTGGCAGATGCCGAGTTCTTCTTTAATACCGACCGTAAAAAACGTCTGGAAGATAATCTGCCGCGTCTGCAAACCGTGCTGTTCCAGCAACAGCTGGGTACGTTGCGCGACAAAACTGACCGCATTCAGGCGCTGGCTGGCTGGATTGCTGAGCAGATTGGCGCTGACGTTAACCACGCCACCCGTGCGGGCCTGCTGTCTAAGTGCGACCTGATGACCAACATGGTCTTTGAGTTCACCGACACCCAGGGCGTTATGGGGATGCACTACGCGCGTCACGATGGCGAAGCGGAAGATGTCGCGGTAGCGCTGAACGAGCAGTATCAGCCGCGTTTTGCCGGTGATGACCTGCCGTCTAACCCGGTAGCCTGTGCGCTGGCGATTGCTGACAAGATGGACACCCTGGCGGGTATCTTCGGTATCGGTCAGCATCCGAAAGGCGACAAAGACCCGTTTGCGCTGCGTCGTGCGGCCCTTGGCGTGCTGCGCATTATCGTCGAGAAGAACCTCAACCTTGATCTGCAAACGCTAACTGAAGAAGCGGTGCGTCTGTATGGCGATAAGCTGACTAATGCCAACGTGGTTGATGATGTTATCGACTTTATGCTCGGTCGCTTCCGCGCCTGGTATCAGGACGAAGGTTACACCGTTGACACCATCCAGGCGGTACTGGCGCGTCGTCCGACCCGTCCGGCAGATTTCGATGCCCGTATGAAGGCGGTATCGCATTTCCGTACCCTGGATGCAGCTGCTGCACTGGCGGCGGCGAACAAACGTGTATCCAACATTCTGGCGAAATCTGACGAAGTGCTGAGCGACCGCGTGAATGCCTCTACCCTGAAAGAGCCGGAAGAAATTAAACTGGCGATGCAGGTGGTTGTTCTGCGAGACAAACTGGAGCCGTACTTTGCTGAAGGTCGTTACCAGGATGCGCTGGTCGAACTGGCCGAGTTGCGTGAACCTGTCGATGCTTTCTTCGATAAAGTGATGGTCATGGTTGATGATAAAGATCTGCGTATCAACCGCCTGACCATGCTGGAAAAACTGCGCGAATTGTTCCTGCGCGTTGCGGATATTTCGCTGTTGCAGTAATAACAGCGTTATTAAATAGCCTGCCACTTGGCAGGCTTTTTTTATCGCTAATAATACAGCTACCTTTAATAATTTTCTGCTGAATAAAAATTATCTCATATATTAATTTCATGATATTTTTTTAGGATTTTATTAAAGAGAGGAAAGGAATTTATTACGCTAGAATAGCTGCGGGTGCTTGAGACTGTTTGTCTCAGGTATCACCGAAAGACAGACAGAGAAAAGCCCCACCTGACTATAAATCAAAGTGAGGCCCCTCTATGCATAGACACCATAAGGTTAGCCTCTTACTCGTTGGAAATCAACACAGGAGGCTGGGAATGCCGCAGAAATATAAATTGCTTTCTTTGATAGTGATTTGTTTTACGCTTTTATTTTTCACCTGGATGATAAGAGATTCACTGTGTGAATTGCATATTAAACAGGAGAGTTATGAGCTGGCGGCAGTTTTAGCCTGCAATTTGAAAGAGTAAGAGTCTTCGGCGGGAAGTTATTCCCGCCTTTCTTCCGGTGTTGGGTATTCTCAATGCACCCTAATTTATTTCCTTGATGAATATTATTTAAAAAATACGAATGGATTTGGCTATTAAATAGGTTTTTAATTGAGAACAGGAATGGTTCGGAGCCTTCATGAATAAACTGCTTTTGCTGTTGATTATGCTTTATCAACGACATCTTTCTCCTCGCAAAGGATATCGCTGTGCTTACAGTGTGTTGTACCAAACGCAGGGATGTTCGGGGGCAGTCAAAGAGATTATTCAACAGAAAGGTGTTATTGCAGGCTGGGGCGAGATACGTCAGCGTTTTGCAGATTGCCGACTTGCGGCACAGACAATCAGGCAGAAGCAACACCTGAACGAGGTTATACGTAAAAAGAAGAATAATGAGTGTAATGATTGTGATTGTTCCGGGTGTGATGGTGCGGTCTGTCGTGATTGCCACATCCCGATGCCGGATCTGGATTGTTCCTGGGACTGTTCTTCTCTACATATAAAACGGTTTTTCCAATAAAAAAATCCCCGCCAAATGGCAGGGATCTTAGATTCTGTGCTTTTAAGCAGAGATTACAGGCTGGTTACGTTACCAGCTGCTGGGCCTTTAGCGCCGCTTTCGATGGTGAAGGACACTTTCTGACCTTCGTCCAGAGATTTGTAACCATCGTTCTGGATAGCAGAGAAGTGTACGAACACGTCTTTAGAGCCATCGTCAGGAGTGATGAAGCCGAAGCCTTTGTCAGCGTTGAACCATTTTACGATACCAGTCATTTTACCGGACATAGTGTATTACCTTTAATAATTAAGTGTGCCTTTCGGCGATATGGCGTGCTTTACAGATTTTGAAGCGTTAAAGGAAATGTGCACTACGAGGGGTATCAACGATAACTCTTGAAGGGACTTGCCTTACTACACTGCTTTAATGGTCTGTACGTCAAACCGTTGATGTGCATTAAGCCACGCATTGGAGGTGGATGCAACAATTATTTTTCAAATTTATGATTAATCGGTCGGAAAACGGCCCTGTCATCAGGACCGTAAACATCAAAAAAGTTAATAAAACTCTATTCCATCAACTGCTTACTTAATGCCGGATTGGCCTGAATCAGACGCATTAATTTTAGTTCAGCACTGGAAGGCTTCACTCGTCTGGATTCCCATTCCTTTACCATCGCAACGGATACGCCCAAAACACGGGCGAAATCATCAATTTTTAACCCCGTTCCTTTGCGTAATTGCTCAATCTCGGTACAGGGCGTAGGTCTGTGCGTCAGGGTAATCTTCTGTGTTTCATCTTTAAAAACAATTTGTTCCAGGCTGCTCAACAGCTCAAGCATTGGATCTTTATATTCCATTGAAAACTCCTCAAATCACACTGCGGGATCGTGAATTGCATTGAAGCTCATTAAGAATAGTCGGGAAAAATTGACTCAGCGGGAAGCAGCCGGAGTGTGATTCGATTCAGCTTATCAATAACTGTGACTTATAGTTGCCTAACGATATGATTAATGCCGATATATTTCGCAGAATCCCGAATTGTAAAGATTCCGAAAATTTCACTTACCGAAGAGAAGTAAGGTTCTGGCTAAAAAACGCAATAGCAATGCCTGTTTTTAACAATGAAACAACAAATTAACCTTCCTTCATTTTCTACATCATTTTCCCAGGAAGATTATGCATAAAGGGTATCTTGCAAGCTTGTCCTGGACTATCCTTGTCACGTCAGACACGCGTGTGTCGTTGTGCGCTTTTTTTGGGTGAAAGGAGTAAGAAAATGGCGACAGGAAAGTCCTGCTCTCGCTGGTTTGCGCCTCTTGCGGCGTTATTAATGGTAGTTAGCCTGAGTGGGTGTTTTGATAAAGAAGGCGATCAGCGTAAAGCGTTTATCGACTTCCTGCAGAATACAGTGATGCGTAGCGGTGAACGTCTACCAACCCTGACTGCCGATCAGAAAAAACAATTTGGTCCTTTTGTCTCTGATTACGCGATTCTGTATGGCTATTCCCAACAGGTGAATCAGGCGATGGATTCCGGTCTGCGTCCGGTTGTAGACAGCGTTAACGCAATTCGTGTACCACAGGATTATGTCACGCAAAGTGGTCCACTGCGTGAAATGAACGGTTCGCTGGGTGTACTGGCGCAACAGCTACAAAATGCGAAGTTGCAGGCCGATGCTGCGCACTCTGCGCTGAAACAGACTGATGACCTGAAACCGGTCTTTGATCAGGCATTCACCAAAGTGGTGACGACACCGGCTGATGCGTTACAACCGTTGATTCCGGCGGCACAAACCTTTACACAACAACTGGTAATGGTTGGTGACTATATTTCCCAGCAGGGTACTCAGGTAAGCTTTGTGGCGAATGGCATTCAGTTCCCGACTTCGCAGCAGGCGAGTGAATATAACAAACTGATTGCGCCATTACCGGCACAGCATCAGGCGTTTAATCAGGCCTGGACCGCAGCAGTAACTGCAACCCAATAAAGAGTAAAAGCCCGAGAGATTTTCGGGCTTTTCTTCACGCAGTCGCGGTTATTCCGCGACTTGCGGATTCACACAGTTCTTCTCGACATTCCCTTGTAACGCATTAATCAAATTATCCACCGCACAGGCGGCCATGCCATAACGCGTCTCATGAGTAGCAGAACCAATATGTGGGACTGCGACGACATTTGCCATTGAGAGCAGCGGTGAATCTACTGACAGTGGCTCTTGTTCGAAGACATCCAGTCCGGCGGCGTGAATTTCCCCTTTCTGCAATGCCACAATCAGTGCATTTTCGTCAACCACCGGTCCACGTCCTGCATTAATGAAGATGGCGGAGGATTTCATTTTGGCGAATTGTTCAGCGCCAAACAGGTGATGCGTTTCTTCAGTTAGCGGCAGGATCAGGCAAACGAAATCCGATTCTTGTAACAGCGTATCCAGATCGCAATAACGGGCGTTAAAGCGTTCTTCGGCTTCTTTATGGTGGCGGCGAGCGTTATAGAGGATAGGCATGTTGAAGCCAAAGTGTGCCCGTTGTGCCAGTGCCATGCCGATCCGTCCCATCCCGACAATGCCAAGAGTTTTATGATGCACGTCGCTGCCGTACCAGTCCGGGCCAATGCTCGCGGTCCATTCGCCTGCTTTTACGCGTTCTGCTATCTCGACAACCCGACGCGCGGTACACAGCACCAATGCCATCAGCGTATCGGCCACCGTTTCCGTTAATACGGTTGGCGTATGCATTAGCAGGATTTTTCGGGTGGTAAGCGCATCGACATCGAAATTGTCGTAGCCTACAGAGATAGTTGATGTGGCACGCAGTTTCGGCATTTTGTCCAGCAACACGGCATCAACATTTTCATTTGAACCTAACAAGCCCTCGGCTTCGGCAAAAATTTCCGCGTTTTGCGCGACGGTCTGTGGAGTGAGGTCTGTCACCTGGTGAACGGTGAAATGTGCTTGCAGGCGTTGCAGTAAATCATCAGGTAAGGCTTTGTAGAGGATAACGGGCGGCTTCATGCTTCTCTCCATTCACTGATAAGGCGATCACCTTAGCCTGAAAAAAGAAGCAGGAAAACCTAAGAATACCAGGTGATTGGATCACCACCTGGCATGAAAGTGATTACAGCGGGCTTAAGGTAATTTCTACGCGACGGTTTTGGGCTTTGCCTTCTGCGGTGCTGTTGCTGGCGATCGGGTTAGCCGGACCAAGACCCTGGGTACGAATACGGCTGGCGTCAACGCCCTGGGTAATCAACGCGCTGGCAACGGAATCTGCACGCTGCTGCGACAGACGCATGTTCAGGTCATGACCGCCAGTGCTGTCGGTGTAACCAATCACGTTAACCGCCGTTTTCGGGTACTCTTTCAGTACCATTGCAACACCGGTCAGAGTGTTAGCACCTGCTGGTTTCAGAGTGGCGCTGCTGCTGTCGAAGGTCACATTGTTCGGCATGTTGAGGATAATGTTGTCCCCACTGCGCGTTACGCTAACGCCTGTGCCGCGCATTTTGTCGCGCAGTTTCGCTTCCTGCACATCCATGTAATAGCCAACGCCGCCGCCCAGTGCCGCGCCTGCTGCTGCGCCAATCAGTGCGCCTTTACCACGATCTTTCTTCGAAGAAGAGAGTGCGCCAATGCCCGCGCCAACGAGAGAGCCCAGACCCGCGCCAATAGCAGATTTACCCGCTTCGCGTTCGCCGGTGTAAGGGTTAGTTGTACAGCCAGATACCGCCAGAGCGCCACTCACAACGGCGGCAATAAGATAAACACGTTTCTTCATTGTTAATCCTTAATAACCTTTTTATTCTTTGCCACGGGTTTCGTGGCGGAAGATTATGCCGTGTGAACATGAAGATTATTCCTGGGAATACTCGGAAATTTGTAAGTAATATTTAACTGCTCAATACATCTAACTTTTCAGGAGCCTTCGGTTTGGCCAACTCATCCTCACGTTATTCTGTTCTTACTGCCGCCCACTGGGGACCAATGCTGGTTGAAACCGACGGTGAAACAGTTTTCAGCTCGCGTGGTGCGTTAACCACAGGAATGGAAAACTCCTTGCAGAGTGCGGTTCGCGACCAGGTTCATAGCAATGCGCGGGTGCGATTTCCGATGGTGCGTAAAGGCTTTCTTGCGTCACCAGAAAATCCACAAGGGATTCGCGGGCAGGACGAATTTGTTCGCGTGAGTTGGGATGAGGCACTGGATCTTATTCACCAACAACACAAACGCATTCGCGGAGCTTATGGTCCAGCGTCGATTTTTGCCGGTTCCTACGGCTGGCGTTCAAATGGCGTGCTGCATAAAGCGTCAACCTTGTTACAACGCTATATGGCGCTGGCAGGCGGCTATACCGGCCATCTGGGGGATTATTCGACTGGCGCAGCACAGGCGATCATGCCGTATGTTGTGGGTGGCAGCGAAGTTTATCAGCAGCAGACCAGTTGGCCGCTGGTGCTTGAACATAGCGATGTGGTGGTGCTGTGGAGTGCTAACCCTCTAAATACACTGAAAATTGCGTGGAATGCATCCGATGAGCAGGGGCTTTCTTACTTTTCCGCACTGCGTGATAGCGGGAAAAAGTTGATCTGCATTGATCCCATGCGATCGGAAACCGTTGATTTCTTCGGCGATAAAATGGAATGGGTAGCACCGCATATGGGAACAGATGTGGCGCTGATGCTAGGGATCGCCCATACGCTGGTGGAAAACTGCTGGCACGACGAAGAGTTTCTGGCACGTTGTACTATCGGCTATGGTGTCTTCGCTTCTTATTTACAGGGCGAGAGTGATGGCATAGCGAAAACTGCCGAATGGGCGGCGGAGATTTGTGGTGTTCCGGCAGATAAAATCCGCGAACTGGCGGCTATTTTCCATCAAAATACCACCATGCTGATGGCAGGATGGGGAATGCAGCGTCAGCAGTTTGGCGAGCAAAAGCACTGGATGCTCGTCACGCTGGCGGCAATGTTGGGGCAAATCGGTACACCAGGTGGCGGTTTTGGGCTTTCTTATCATTTTGCCAACGGTGGTAATCCCACGCGCCGTGCTGCGGTGCTTTCATCCATGCAGGGCAGTTTGCCGGGTGGTACGGATGCGGTAGATAAAATCCCCGTTGCCCGTATTGTCGAGGCTCTTGAAAATCCTGGTGGCGCATACCAACACAACGGCATGAATCGTCACTTTCCGGATATACGCTTTATCTGGTGGGCGGGCGGCGCCAATTTTACACATCATCAGGACACTAATCGTCTGATTCGAGCCTGGCAAAAACCGGAACTGGTGGTCATTTCAGAATGCTTCTGGACGGCGGCGGCGAAACATGCCGATATCGTCCTGCCTGCAACCACGTCTTTTGAGCGTAACGATCTCACCATGACCGGAGATTACAGCAATCAGCATCTTGTTCCGATGAAACAAGTCGTGCCGCCGCGTGACGAAGCGCGTAATGATTTCGACGTCTTTGCTGAATTAAGCGAACGTTGGGAGAAGGGTGGCTACGCGCGGTTTACGGAAGGGAAAACTGAGCTGCAATGGCTGGAAACTTTTTATAACGTCGCCCGACAACGAGGGGCAAGTCAGCAGGTTGAATTACCATCGTTTGACGCGTTTTGGGAAGCAAACCAATTCATTGAGATGCCGGAAAACCCAATCAGCGAACAGTTTATCCGGTTTGCTGATTTTCGCCGCGACCCACAGACGCATCCGTTAAAAACGGCCAGTGGTAAGATTGAAATCTTCTCGCAGCGTATCGCGGATTACGGTTACCCGGATTGTCCGGGGCATCCCATGTGGATGGAGCCGGATGAGTGGCAGGGCAATGCCGAACCGGAACAGTTGCAGGTACTTTCTGCCCATCCCGCACATCGTTTGCACAGCCAGCTAAATTACAGTTCTCTGCGTGAATTATATGCGGTGGCAAACCGTGAACCTGTCACCATTCACCCTGATGATGCACGAGCGCGAGGCATAAAAGAGGGCGACACGGTACGAGTGTGGAACTCGCGCGGGCAAATTCTTGCCGGCGCAGTCATTAGCGAAGGTATTAAACCTGGCGTGATTTGCATTCACGAAGGGGCATGGCCCGATCTGGATTTAACCGCTGGCGGCATTTGTAAAAACGGCGCTGTGAACGTGTTGACGAAAGATCTCCCCAGCTCGCGGCTGGGGAATGGATGCGCGGGTAACACGGCGTTAGCGTGGCTGGAGAAATACACTGGCCCGGAACTGCCACTTACGGCGTTTGATCCGCCTGCCAATCCATAATCCAGGTGGGAAGTTGGGTTTCTTCCTGCCAGGCGCAGTCGACAATATGGAATCCTTGCGCATGGTAGAAATTTATCGCGGGCTGGTTTTTCTGGTAAACCTCCAACAATAAATGGGGATGGCGTTGTTGCACATGTTGCATCAGCGCCTTACCAATACCGCGCCTGACGGCCTTTGGTGCGACAAACATCGCAGCTAAAAATCGTCCTTCCATCACGCTGACAAAACCGAGAAGCTTGCCATCTTCTTCCCACACCCAGTTTTGCGCGTTGGCAAGATAAGCATCACGCACTAGCGGAATGCAGTCACGCCAGTAGCTTTCTTCTATGAAAGGATGTCCCCAGGTTGTACTTTCCAGCCATAATTCAAGGATCGCAGGTAATTCCAAACGTTGCGCTTCTCGAATCATTATTTCCTCCCCGGATGGCAACAGCAGCCAACGACATGATCGTTCACCAGTCCGCATGCCTGCATAAAGGAGTAACAAATCGTCGTACCAACAAATTTGAAGCCGCGTTTTTTCAGTGCTTTGGAAAGCGCATCAGAGGCGGGTGTTGAGGTGGGGATTTCGCTCAACGTTTTGGCTTGTGTCACCTGTGGTTGATGGTTTACGAACGACCAGACAAAGTCGGCAAACGGTTCGCCGTTCTGCTCCATTTGCAGGTATGCCCGTGCGTTACCAATTATCGCCTGAATTTTCCCACGATGGCGGATAATCCCGGCATCAAGCACCAGTCTTTCAACGTCCTCTTCCTGCATAGCCGCGACTTTTACCGGATCGAACTGATGAAAACAGGCGCGATAGTTTTCACGTTTTTTGAGAACGGTAATCCAGGATAACCCTGCCTGTTGTCCTTCAAGGCAGATCATTTCGAACAGTTTATTACTGTTGGTTTCAGGCACGCCCCACTCATTATCGTGGTAGGCAATATAAAGCGGGTCCTGACTCACCCAGCCGCAACGTTCCATACTTTCCCTCGCTATGTACCAGATCGTAAATATTTCACCCTCTTGTCTTGACGCATCGGTGAAAAAGTCAATATTTAATACAGGGCTAAGATGCCCGATATCCTACATACAATGACAATAATATTGCCGAATTCGGCTCTTCCATGGAGTCGTGTTAATGATCATAAAAAAATGCGGTGGTCGCTGGCACTTAAGTCTGCTGGCGAGCGTGGTAATCAGTTCTTTTTTTCTCAACACAGCTTACGCCTGGCAGCAAGAATATATCGTTGATACGCAACCAGGACATACCACTGAGCGTTATACCTGGGATAGCGATCACCAACCGGACTACAACGATATTTTGTCGCAACGTATTCAAAGTAGCCAAAGAGCGCTGGGACTGGAAGTTAATCTGGCGGAAGAAACCCCTGCGGATGTGACCAGCAGTATGAGTATGGGCTGGAATTTTCCTTTATATGAGCAGGTTACAACGGGGCCAGTCGCCGCATTACATTACGATGGCACAACCACCTCCATGTATAACGAGTTTGGCGACAGTACTGCAACGCTGACCGATCCGTTATGGCATGCCAGCGTCAGTACGTTAGGCTGGCGTGTTGATTCCCGACTTGGCGATTTCCGTCCCTGGGCGCAAATCAGCTACAACCAGCAATTTGGTGAAAATATCTGGAAGGCTCAATCAGGCCTAAGTCGCATGACGGCGACAAATCAGAATGGTAATTGGCTTGATGTGACCGTAGGAGCCGATATGTTGCTTAACCAACATATTGCCGCCTATGCCGCGTTATCCCAGGCGGAGAATAGCGCCAATGATAGTGATTATTTATATACCATGGGCGTGAGTGCCAGATTTTAACGTATTTGTTACAACTATGGGCTACTAATAACAACCATTGCAATGATAGTGTGTGCTAACTGACCAAATAATTATTGCGGTGAATATTTGTCACGTCATTCATTCCTGAACTAAGGCATTTCATTCCGTTTTGATGGCATTTCATGCCGTTTTTTCCCCTGCATAAAATGCACTTCGTTATGTTTGTCGGCAGAGAATTTTCCTTTTTACTACCGCAGGAATACTGCCATGACACCTTCAAACTATCAGCGTACGCGCTGGCTTACCCTTATCGGTACTATTATCACCCAGTTTGCGCTGGGGTCAGTTTATACCTGGAGCCTGTTTAATGGCGCGCTCTCTGCCAAACTGGATGCGCCGGTCAGTCAGGTTGCTTTCTCCTTCGGCCTGTTGAGTCTGGGACTGGCAATTTCTTCTTCTGTTGCTGGCAAGTTACAGGAACGTTTTGGTGTCAAGCGCGTCACAATGGCTTCCGGTATTCTGCTGGGGGTAGGTTTCTTCCTTACCGCGCATTCCAACAGCCTAATGATGCTGTGGTTAAGCGCCGGTGTGCTGGTTGGTCTGGCAGATGGTGCGGGTTATCTGCTGACCCTTTCTAACTGCGTGAAGTGGTTCCCGGAGCGTAAAGGTCTGATCTCCGCATTCGCCATTGGTTCTTATGGCTTGGGAAGCCTGGGTTTCAAATTCATCGACACACAATTGCTGGAAACGGTCGGTCTGGAAAAAACCTTTGTAATTTGGGGCGCGATTGCGTTGGTGATGATTGTCTTTGGCGCGACGTTAATGAAAGATGCGCCGAAACAGGAAGTGAAAACCAGTAATGGCGTAGTAGAGAAGGACTACACCCTGGCAGAGTCTATGCGTAAACCGCAATACTGGATGCTGGCGGTGATGTTCCTCACGGCCTGCATGAGCGGTCTGTATGTGATTGGTGTGGCGAAAGATATTGCTCAGAGCCTGGCGCATCTTGATGCAATTTCCGCGGCCAACGCAGTAACGGTTATTTCTATTGCTAACCTTTCTGGTCGTCTGGTGTTGGGTATTCTGTCTGACAAAATCGCCCGTATCCGTGTTATCACCATTGGTCAGGTGATTTCGCTGGTGGGTATGGCGGCCCTGCTGTTTGCACCATTGAATGCAGTGACGTTCTTTGCAGCAATTGCCTGCGTGGCGTTTAACTTCGGTGGCACAATTACCGTTTTCCCGTCACTGGTCAGTGAGTTCTTCGGCCTCAATAACCTGGCGAAAAACTACGGCGTGATTTATCTCGGCTTCGGTATCGGTAGCATTTGTGGTTCGATTATCGCCTCGCTGTTTGGCGGCTTCTATGTGACTTTCTACGTCATTTTTGCCCTGCTGATTCTGTCATTGGCGCTTTCAACGACCATTCGCCAGCCAGAGATCAGAGTGTTGCGCGAAGTACATGGTTGAGTTTAGCGACAGGTTTTAGACTTGTCCTGAGATTAAAAGGGCCATAAAGCTGGCCCTTTAAAGCGTTCAATTACCACATAAGTCTCCTTTCATACTTGTATTTTTGTAAATTTGTGCTTCAAGTACACTCTTTCCCCACACTTTTTCCCTTTGCTGTGGTCTACTTATCAGCGTGTGCAGATTTTCCTTATCTGACGACCTTCGCACTTTTCCCTTGCCTGGCTTGAAAGGCCATAATGCAGGGTGTTATCACCTGTTTTTCCAGGGTTTGTTTGCATGAGATATATCAAAACGATAACGCAGCAAAAGCTAAGTTTTTTGCTCGCTGTCTATATCGGTCTGTTTATGAATTGCGCAGTCTATTTCCGTCGGTTTGACGGTTACGCGCATAACTTCACTTTTCTTAATGGCGTCTCGGCGGTTATCGAACTGGCAGGGACGGTTCTGGCAACCTTCTTCTTTTTACGCTTAATTTCACTCTTCGGCAGAACGACCTGGAAAGTGCTGGCTTCATTGCTGGTGCTGATTTCTGCCGGGGCCAGCTACTACATGACATTTATGAATGTCATGATTGGCTACGGGATTGTTGCTTCGGTGATGACCACCGACATTGACTTATCGAAAGAAGTGGTTGGCTGGACGCTTATCGCATGGGTTGTACTGGTGAGTATTATCCCGTTGCTATTTATCTGGATGAACCGCTCACAAGACACTTTCTGGCGTCAACTTTGTACCCCGAAAACTCGCTGGCGTAGTGCGCTTACCGTGCTTTTGGCGGGCTTGTTGGTATGGGGGCCAATCCGTCTGATGGATGTAGTGCAAAAGCGTGCAGACCGTATGGCCGGAGTGGATATGCCGAGCTACGGCGGCGTGCTGGCGAACTCTTATTTGCCTTCAAACTGGCTTTCTGCGTTGGGGTTGTATGCCTGGGCGCAAGTGGATGAATCGTCAGACAATAGGTCGCTGATGAATCCGGCAAAAAAATTCACCTATACCCCGACGCAAAATCTCGACGATACCTATGTGGTTTTCATCATTGGAGAAACTACGCGTTGGGATCATATGGGGATGCTGGGCTACGAGCGCGATACCACGCCGAAGCTGGCCAAAGAGAAAAACCTGGTGATGTACCGTGGTTATTCTTGTGATACCGCGACTAAATTATCACTACGCTGTATGTTTGTGCGTGAAGGTGGAACGGAAGATAACCCACAACGTACGCTTAAAGAGCAGAACGTATTTGCGGTTCTCAAACAGCTGGGCTTTAGCTCTGATTTGTACGCCATGCAGAGTGAGATGTGGTTCTACAGCAACACCATGGCTGACAACATTGCCTATCGCGAGCAAATTGCAGCAGAGCCGCGTAACCGTGGGAAAGCGGTGGACGATATGTTGCTGGTCAATGAGATCGAACGTTCTTTGGAGAAAAAACCAGAAGGTAAGCATCTGATTGTGCTGCACACCAAAGGGTCACACTACAACTATACTCAACGTTATCCCCGTGAGTTTGCCCAGTGGAAGCCAGAGTGCTATGCCATTGACCGCAAATGCCCACGAGCGCCGATGATTAACTCATATGATAACTCCATCACCTATGTTGATCATTTTATCGACACAGTTATCGACAAATTCCGCGATAAGAAGGCCATTATTTTCTATGCAGCGGACCACGGTGAGTCAATTAACGAGCGTGAGCACTTGCATGGCACACCACGCGAATATGCGCCACCGGAGCAGTTCCGCGTACCGATGATGGTCTGGATGTCGGATAAATATCTGGAGAATCCGGCCAACGCGCAGGCATTCGCGCAGCTGAAAAAAGAGGCGGATATCAAAGTGCCACGCCGTCATGTAGAACTGTACGACACCATTTTAGGTTGCCTTGGTTATACTTCACCGGACGGTGGTATCAACGAAAACAACAACTGGTGTCGAATCCCTCAGGCGAAGAAGGCAGAAGCTAACTAAATGCACTGCTGAGTTTCTCGCCGATCAAAAGGCATTTTGCTATTAAGGGATTGACGAGGGCGTATCTGCGCAGTAAGATGCGCCCCGCATTCGGTGATTGGCGCAGCCTGGTAGCGCACTTCGTTCGGGACGAAGGGGTCGGAGGTTCGAATCCTCTATCACCGACCAAATTCGGAAAGCCTGCTCAACGAGCAGGCTTTTTTGCATCTGTAGCCCATGAGGATAAGAACCTCCGGGGGCAGGGAGGTTCGACTCGAACGAAGCGAGAGAACGTTGCGTCAGCAACGGCCCGCAGGGCGAGCCACGAAGTGGCGAGTAATCCTCTGGCACCGACCAATTTAGAAAAACCAGCCTACGGGCTGGTTTTTTGCTTTCTGTGACCCGCTCTAAAGTAGGCCTGATAAGACGCGGTAGCGTCGCATCAGGCAACGGCACCGCACTTATTGTCGGATGCGGCGCGACCGCCTTATCGACCTACACACCACACATTTCCCTGCCAAGTTTGCGCCCCATATCTCACTATCCATTAACGGATTTGTGACAGAAACCATTGTCTTTTTTTATATTTGCTTAAATCTTTTTTTGCGTTACTTATGCCTGGCGCTGGCATTTTCCGCTGTGCGGTTTAGCGTTCATGGTATTAATCGCTCAGATATCCACCTTTTCCTCAGATTTTTTTCATTAAATGCATAAAACTTAATCACCAATTGTTGCTAAATATTAAGCTGATTGTTCTGGTTATGTTGGCGTAGCACAAATTTCTCTGCTGCAAATAGTTGTTTGAAGTTTTTTTAATCTTTGTTTGTGGATTCTCACCGTTGGTGTAAATCCCGGTGGGCTGTATTGACGTTTTCACATTCTGTTGACAGATTGTAGGTCACGAGGGGCATTTTATGGAGGATCCGCACTGTAACACTGATGTTAATTAGTACGGCATCCCCACCTCATAACGTTGACCCGACCGGGCAAAAAACAAAAAAGGTCAGGCAGCGACAACCCACTGCAAAGGGTTAAAACAACAAACATCACAATTGGAGCAGAATAATGCGTATTTCCTTGAAAAAGTCAGGGATGCTGAAGCTTGGTCTCAGCCTGGTGGCTATGACCGTCGCAGCAAGTGTTCAGGCTAAAACTCTGGTTTATTGCTCAGAAGGATCTCCGGAAGGGTTTAACCCGCAGTTGTTTACCTCCGGTACCACCTATGACGCCTCTTCCGTACCGCTTTATAACCGTCTGGTTGAATTTAAAATCGGCACCACCGAAGTGATCCCGGGCCTCGCTGAAAAGTGGGAAGTCAGCGATGACGGTAAAACCTATACCTTCCACCTGCGTAAAGGTGTGAAGTGGCACGACAACAAAGAATTCAAACCGACGCGCGAACTGAACGCCGATGACGTGGTGTTCTCGTTCGATCGTCAGAAAAACGCGCAAAACCCGTACCATAAAGTTTCTGGCGGCAGCTACGAATACTTCGAAGGCATGGGCTTGCCGGAGCTGATCAGCGAAGTGAAAAAGGTGGACGACAACACCGTTCAATTCGTGCTGACTCGCCCGGAAGCGCCGTTCCTTGCTGATCTGGCAATGGACTTCGCCTCTATTCTGTCAAAAGAATATGCAGACGCGATGATGAAAGCCGGTACGCCGGAAAAACTGGACCTCAACCCAATCGGCACCGGTCCGTTCCAGTTACAGCAGTATCAAAAAGATTCCCGTATCCGCTACAAAGCGTTTGATGGCTACTGGGGCACCAAACCGCAGATCGATACGCTGGTCTTCTCTATTACTCCTGACGCTTCCGTGCGTTATGCGAAATTGCAGAAGAATGAATGCCAGGTGATGCCGTACCCGAACCCGGCAGACATCGCTCGCATGAAGCAGGATAAATCCATCAACCTGATGGAAATGCCGGGGCTGAACGTCGGTTATCTCTCGTATAACGTGCAGAAAAAACCACTGGATGACGTGAAAGTTCGCCAGGCTCTGACCTACGCAGTGAACAAAGATGCGATCATCAAAGCGGTTTATCAGGGCGCGGGCGTAGCAGCGAAAAACCTGATCCCGCCAACCATGTGGGGCTATAACGATGACGTTCAGGACTACACCTACGATCCTGAAAAAGCGAAAGCCTTGCTGAAAGAAGCGGGTCTGGAAAAAGGTTTCTCCATCGACCTGTGGGCGATGCCCGTACAACGTCCGTATAACCCGAACGCTCGCCGCATGGCAGAGATGATTCAGGCTGACTGGGCGAAAGTCGGCGTGCAGGCCAAAATCGTCACCTACGAATGGGGTGAGTATCTCAAGCGTGCGAAAGATGGCGAGCACCAGACGGTAATGATGGGCTGGACTGGCGATAACGGGGATCCGGATAACTTCTTCGCCACCCTGTTCAGCTGCGCCGCCTCTGAACAAGGCTCCAACTACTCAAAATGGTGCTACAAACCGTTTGAAGATCTGATTCAACCGGCGCGTGCCACCGACGACCACAACAAGCGCGTTGAACTGTACAAACAAGCACAGGTGGTGATGCACGATCAGGCTCCGGCACTGATCATCGCTCACTCCACCGTGTTTGAACCGGTACGCAAAGAAGTTAAAGGCTATGTGGTTGATCCATTAGGCAAACATCACTTCGAAAACGTCTCTATCGAATAATTAAAAGCCATACAAGACTGATGGCAAAGGCAAAACTGCCTGATGCGCTCCGCTTATCAGGCCTACGAAAATTCTGCAATGTATTGAATTTGCACGATTTTGTAGGCCGGATAAGGCGTTAACGCCGCATCCGGCATAAACAAAGCGCACTTTGTCAACAATCTGTATACCCGGTGGCGCTGTGCCTCTGCGTGCAGCGCCACCCGGCAGCAATACTTCATTTCCTGTCCGGCACGGGCGGGAATTGATTTGTGAGCAATACAGACACGCAGTTCCAGGCTGCGGGTCACTACAGAGAATCCGGGTTATGTTGCAGTTTATTCTCCGACGTTTGGGACTTGTCATCCCCACGTTTATCGGTATTACCCTTCTCACATTTGCCTTTGTCCACATGATCCCGGGCGATCCGGTGATGATCATGGCGGGTGAACGTGGGATCTCCCCAGAGCGTCACGCGCAATTGCTGGCAGAACTCGGCTTAGATAAACCGATGTGGCAGCAGTATCTCCATTACATTTGGGGCGTTATGCATGGCGATTTAGGCATTTCGATGAAAAGCCGCATCCCGGTTTGGGAAGAGTTCGTGCCGCGCTTCCAGGCCACGCTGGAACTTGGTGTCTGCGCGATGATTTTTGCTACGGCAGTCGGTATTCCGGTAGGTGTGCTGGCTGCGGTTAAACGCGGTTCCATTTTCGATCACACTGCGGTTGGCCTGGCGCTGACCGGCTACTCCATGCCTATCTTCTGGTGGGGCATGATGCTGATCATGCTGGTTTCGGTGCACTGGAACCTGACGCCTGTCTCCGGTCGCGTGAGCGACATGGTGTTCCTCGATGATTCCAATCCGTTAACCGGTTTTATGCTGATCGACACCGCTATCTGGGGTGAAGACGGTAACTTTATCGATGCCGTCGCCCATATGATCTTACCGGCGATGGTGCTGGGCACAATTCCGCTGGCGGTTATCGTTCGTATGACGCGCTCCTCAATGCTGGAAGTGCTGGGCGAGGATTACATCCGCACCGCGCGCGCCAAAGGGTTGACCCGCCTTAGGGTGATTATCGTCCATGCGCTGCGTAACGCGATGCTGCCGGTGGTGACCGTTATCGGCCTTCAGGTGGGAACATTGCTGGCGGGAGCGATTCTGACTGAAACCATCTTCTCGTGGCCCGGTCTGGGTCGCTGGTTAATTGACGCGCTGCAACGCCGTGATTATCCGGTAGTGCAGGGCGGTGTATTGCTGGTGGCGACGATGATTATCCTCGTCAACCTGCTGGTCGATCTGCTGTACGGCGTGGTGAACCCGCGTATTCGTCATAAGAAGTAAGGGAACGTCATGTCACAGGTTACTGAAAATAAAGTGATTACTGCACCGGTGCCGATGACCCCGTTACAGGAGTTCTGGCACTATTTTAAACGCAACAAAGGCGCGGTTGTCGGGCTGGTTTACGTCGTCATCGTGCTGTTTATCGCGATCTTTGCCAACTGGATTGCGCCGTATAACCCGGCAGAACAGTTCCGCGATGCGCTGCTCGCCCCGCCAGCCTGGCAGGAAGGCGGCAGCATGGCGCACTTGCTCGGTACAGATGACGTCGGTCGTGACGTTATGTCGCGCCTGATGTACGGCGCGCGCTTGTCGCTACTGGTCGGCTGTCTGGTGGTGGTGTTGTCGCTGATTATGGGCGTTATTCTCGGCCTGATCGCCGGTTACTTCGGCGGCCTGGTCGATAACATCATCATGCGTGTGGTCGATATCATGCTGGCGCTGCCAAGTCTGCTGCTGGCGTTGGTGCTGGTGGCGATTTTCGGCCCGTCGATTGGTAACGCCGCGCTGGCGCTAACCTTCGTTGCACTACCGCACTATGTGCGCTTAACTCGCGCCGCCGTGCTGGTGGAGGTGAATCGCGATTACGTCACCGCGTCTCGCGTGGCAGGTGCCGGGGCGCTGCGCCAGATGTTTATCAATATTCTTCCCAACTGCCTTGCACCGCTGATTGTTCAGGCGTCTCTCGGTTTCTCTAACGCCATTCTCGATATGGCTGCTCTTGGTTTCCTCGGCATGGGGGCGCAGCCGCCAACACCGGAGTGGGGCACCATGCTCTCCGATGTGTTGCAGTTCGCGCAAAGCGCCTGGTGGGTCGTGACCTTCCCGGGTCTGGCGATCCTGCTGACGGTGCTGGCATTTAACCTGATGGGTGACGGTCTGCGTGACGCGCTCGATCCCAAACTGAAGCAGTAAGAGGTTCGAGATGGCGTTATTAAATATAGATAAATTATCGGTGCATTTCGGCGACGAAAGCGCACCGTTCCGCGCCGTAGACCGCATCAGCTACAGCGTAAAACAGGGCGAAGTGGTCGGGATTGTGGGTGAGTCTGGCTCCGGTAAGTCGGTCAGTTCACTGGCGATTATGGGGCTAATTGATTATCCGGGCCGCGTAATGGCGGAAAAGCTGGAGTTTAACGGCCAGGATTTGCAGCGTATCTCAGAAAAAGAGCGCCGCAACCTGGTGGGTGCCGAAGTGGCGATGATCTTCCAGGACCCGATGACCAGCCTTAACCCGTGCTACACCGTGGGTTTCCAGATTATGGAAGCGATTAAGGTGCATCAGGGCGGCAACAAAAGTACCCGCCGTCAGCGGGCGATTGACCTGCTGAATCTGGTCGGTATTCCCGATCCGGCATCGCGTCTGGATGTTTACCCGCATCAGCTTTCCGGCGGCATGAGCCAGCGCGTGATGATCGCCATGGCGATTGCCTGTCGGCCAAAATTGCTGATTGCCGATGAACCGACTACCGCGCTGGACGTGACCATTCAGGCGCAAATCATCGAACTACTGCTGGAATTGCAGCAGAAAGAGAACATGGCGCTGGTGTTAATTACCCATGATCTGGCGCTGGTGGCGGAAGCGGCGCATAAAATCATCGTCATGTATGCGGGTCAGGTGGTGGAAACGGGCGATGCCCGCGCCATCTTCCATGCGCCGCGTCATCCCTATACTCAGGCATTGCTACGCGCGCTGCCGGAATTTGCTCAGGACAAAGAACGTCTGGCGTCGTTACCTGGCGTCGTTCCCGGCAAGTACGACCGCCCGAACGGCTGCCTGCTTAACCCGCGCTGCCCCTATGCCACTGACAGATGCCGCGCTGAAGAACCGGCGCTGAACATGCTCGCTGACGGGCGTCAGTCCAAATGCCACTACCCACTTGATGATGCCGGGAGGCCGACACTATGAGTACGCAAGAGGCCACCTCGCAACAACCGCTGTTGCAGGCTATCGACCTGAAAAAACATTACCCGGTGAAGAAAGGCATGTTCGCGCCGGAGCGTCTGGTTAAAGCGCTGGACGGCGTTTCGTTTAACCTTGAACGTGGCAAAACGCTGGCGGTAGTTGGCGAATCTGGCTGTGGTAAATCGACCCTCGGTCGGTTGCTGACGATGATTGAAACACCTACCGGCGGTGAACTGTATTACCAGGGGCAGGATCTGCTCAAGCACGATCCGCAGGCGCAGAAGCTGCGTCGGCAGAAAATCCAGATCGTCTTCCAGAATCCCTATGGTTCGCTGAATCCGCGTAAAAAAGTCGGGCAAATTCTTGAAGAGCCGCTGCTGATTAATACCAGCTTAAGCAAAGAACAGCGTCGGGAAAAAGCCTTGTCGATGATGGCAAAAGTTGGCCTGAAAACCGAGCATTACGACCGCTATCCGCATATGTTCTCCGGCGGTCAGCGTCAGCGTATCGCCATTGCCCGTGGTCTGATGCTCGACCCGAATGTGGTGATTGCCGATGAACCGGTTTCTGCGCTGGACGTCTCGGTGCGTGCGCAGGTGCTCAACCTGATGATGGATTTGCAGCAGGAGTTGGGGCTGTCTTATGTCTTCATCTCGCATGACCTGTCGGTGGTGGAGCACATTGCTGATGAAGTGATGGTGATGTACCTGGGCCGCTGCGTGGAGAAGGGAACGAAGGACCAAATCTTTAATAACCCACGTCATCCGTACACTCAGGCGCTGCTCTCCGCTACACCACGCCTGAACCCGGACGATCGCCGCGAGCGTATCAAGCTCACCGGTGAACTGCCAAGCCCGCTGAATCCACCGCCGGGCTGCGCCTTCAACGCCCGCTGTCGTCGACGCTTCGGCCCCTGCACCCAGTTGCAGCCACAGCTAAAAGACTACGGCGGTCAACTGGTTGCCTGCTTTGCTGTTGATCAGGATGAAAATCCGCAGAAGCCAGCTGTATAACCCACCCGATGAGACCGGTTTTCATGCTGGTCTCATGTCAAATATGACCCTCTTGTGCTTTAACTATCACTTATAGATCTTTTTTGACCATTTTTGTTGCCAATGGATTATATATGAGCTAAATTATAATCATTAATAAAAAATGGTTCATTTATGATGCTTAACGAATTCCTTTAACCATAAATGATCTTTTTTTGTCTTTTATCAATTGAAAGGTTCTTTAATGATCTACACGGGGTCACAGAATCTGGCTCAAGAGTTGAAAGCGATCGGCGACCAGCTCCAGGAGTTGCAGAAGAAACTTATCCAGGGGCCGAATATTAGTCAACCACGCCCCCTCCGGACCATTGAGACTCCCCGTCATTTGGGGGAAAAACTGAACGCACGGCGCAAAGAATTGGGCATTGATTTATACACCCTTGAACTACAAACGGGGATCTCAACGTCCACGTTAAAGCGACTTTTTAAGGATCCTGAACAGGTTAAATTCGGCAGTGTGTTTGCGGTGGCGAACGTTCTTGGAGTGAAACTATGCATCGACGAGTGAAAGTGTTGCTCTATGGTCAGGTAGTGGGTGAACTCTCTCAGAACGACAGTGGTTTTTTGTTCCAGTACGCCCCAGATTACTACGGACTGGCAATCTCAATCAGTCTGCCCGTCGCACAGCGTCAGTTTCCCAGTGAGACGTTGCATCCTTATTTTGCCTCACTGGCGCCAGAAGGATGGCTGCGTCAACGCTACAGCCAGATACAGCATCGTGACGAAAACGATCCACTGGGAATGCTTATTGATAACGGCAAGAATCTGCTGGGGGCAATCCAGATTTTACCTTGGGAGGAATAATGGCGAATTGTCGCATTCTGTTAACGCCGCTGAATGAACGTGACGAACAGCGCGGATATTCGACACAGGGGTTGAAGCGCCTGAGTGGCACTGCAAAATTGAATCCTCGGCTGGGGTTTACGCGAACTCAGTTTGTGCAGGAACTTCCGCGTCAACAAAAAGGGATGAGTATTTCCGGTTACCAGCCCAAATTGCAATTAGTGCTGGATGAAGGAGAGTTCCGCGTCGTAGATCATCAGGGAAATTTTATCCTTAAGCCCTCTCCAGCCGACTTTCCCGGTTTGGCCGAAAATGAACACGCAACAATGACATTGATGTCTCGTTTGGGATTTGACGTACCTGTGCATGGCCTGCTGAGTTTTGCACCACAATCAGAGGAGGAGCTTGAATACGCGTTTGTTATCCGGCGCTATGACCGGGATGACAAGGGGCAGCCAGTGCATCAGGAGCAACTTGATGGCGCGATGCAGATTACAGATAAATATGGCAAAACGGGAAATGATAACGAGCAATACGTCAGCTATGAAACGCTGGCCCGATTTTTAATTGCCCATGTTAACGACAACATCGCATTTAAAATCGATCTCTTTCGTCGCATTGTTTACGCCTGGTTGCTGGGTAATAACGACATGCATTTACGAAACTTTGGCTTAGTGTACTCCGATGGTTTGACGCCAGCGTTAGCGCCGGTGTATGACTTTGTTTCTGTCGCTCCCTATCCGGAATATTTTCACTCAAACTATCTGGCGCTGCCGTTATTGATGCGAGAAGAAGGCGGTCGGGAACTGGCTCCTGGATTTGACAGTGGTTATGGCGAGTATATCGGGCAGGACTTTTTGCTGTTGGGTGAATCGATGGGATTAGCGCCCAGATTGCTGGAAAAAATCTTTCAGGATATACGTAAAGAAAATACCATTGTTATGGAAACGTATGAACAGTCCTTTATGACTCAGGAGCATATCCAGGCTGTACTGAAATGCTATCGACATCGTCTGGGGCTGCTGTGAGCAGCCCCCGTTACTTTTACTCAATCAGCTTCAACAGCGGCGAAAAGCACAGCAAAATGCCATAAAACAGGATAAGCCATGTTTTTAGCCCGCGTAGTTTTTTCAGTTGTGAAACTTTAGAGATCAGGAAAAACGGAATCAGGCACGACACAATGCCATATAACGGGCTTCCTAACTGAAAGAACACCAGCACCGATACACGAAACGAAACCCAAATCGTCAACGTAATGACGATAAAAGCGCAAATTGCCAGAGTCAGCATACGCGAGTTAATTTTCTGGGTATCAATAATTCGGCTTAACAGATTGAGAATAATGCCTTTAATGGCCTCGTGGAAACCGAGGTAAATGCCAAAGAATGCGGTCAGTACGGCAAAGATATTCAGCACCGTAGAGGTGATATGAATGATATGCCCGGGGATCACCTGCGCGGCTAGTGCCAGTGCCGAGATATTTTGTTCAAAGGCAGAAACGGCTTCTTCGTGGCTAATTGAGAAGGTAAACGAAAAGGCAAAAAACAGGATCACCGCGATGAGCGTGATATAGCTAATCCGGTGGGTACGCAGCGCGAGCCGAGTTGCCAGTACTTTATCTGTTTCCCGTTGACGATAGGCAATATTCATCGGGTTAAGCACCTGAATAAATACCGCAGAGAAGAAACAAAATGGAATGGTGAGCAGGACGTCGCGGAAAAATACGGAGGCTTGTGGGAAGGCGGTTATATTGGCGAAATTCCAGTGCGGGATCATCGCAAAACCGAACACGACAATAATGCCGACTTTGACCACCACCATTGGCCCGGAGATCTTAAACAGCAACCTTTCACCACCAGATGCAATCGCAACCAGTACGGCGAAAATAGCGACTTTATAAAGTAGAGATTGTGAAAGATCGGCATCAGTTAAACCGAAGGTTTTCAGGTATGAGGCGCTGTCGAAAACCACGGAGAGAGAGTAGATAAAAATCCCGTGGATAATCATCAAAAAGTAGATAACCCCGAGGAAAATTCCCCAGTTTTTGCCCAGGTAATGACTGATAATATCTGTATAGTCATTACAGGAATCACTTTCTGAAAGTGTCTTTAAATAAATGTCCTGCACTATCCAGGTTGCCGGATAAGCAATGATTGCAGCGGTAATAAATACCCAAATCCCCTTCAGGCCAATTTGTACCGGCATCAGCACGGTTCCGGCACCAATCGCCATTCCTATACATAATAAAACCCAGCCGAAGTCGTAGCGCGTAAACGGCAATTTGTGATCGTGTAATGGTTGTGTGTTGTGCTGCATAAAGTCCTGTCCAGAAAGAAGTCAGCCTCGTAAAAATGAATAACCCCAGCTTCTCTTGCGCAACTGGTAGAGAAGTTGAATACGCAGTGTGTAACGAATGAGACAACAGATTCACTGGGGAGATTGCGAGGAGGCGCAATTCTACAAAATTGCGCATTTCACTACCAGTCTGGAGTCAGCTCGGATATGAACTGCAACTATTGTAAACAAAGAAATTAAGCTGGAAGGCATCACGCAGTGAGGAAAATTGCCAGATGCTGACGGTAAAACGCAATCGTAGAATCAGCGGCAAGCCGGAAGGATTCCGGTGAGGCGCAATGTTGCGGGGGCTTTATCCCCGGCGGCATTGGTTGCTGGAAAGAGAAAACCCCCGCACGTTGCAGGTCTGCACCTGGCAACATCACGGGGGCCATTCTTGATAGTAGACAACTCAAGGATAGCCGCGAAACGTTGTCATTACAACAGAGGCGGCTATATGACGCTCGCAGAGTTGAGCATGGCCTTCTGGCACGATTTAGCGGCTCCGGTCATTGCTGGCATTCTTGCCAGCCTGATCGTGAGCTGGCTGAATAAGCGGAAGTAACGTGTCATGCGGGCGTCAGGCTGCCGTAATGGCAATTTGCGCCCGGACCAGGCCGCAGGGGTGAAACTCTGCGGCCTTTTTCGTAAGAAAAATGTAACGGTTGCAAGCGGATAATATTCTGCGGAATGCGCAGCACAGAGTGAAGAAGTGACGGATTTCGAAGCAGAAAAACAGCTGTAGAATCAGCCGCAAGCCGGAAGATTCCGGTGAGGCGCAATGTTGCGGGGGCTTTATCCCTGGTGGCATTGGTTGCTGGAGAGAGAAAACCCCCGCACGTTGCAGGTATGCACCTGACAACATCACGGGGGCCATTCTTGCATCTAGACCATTCAAGAATAGCCGCGAAACGTTGTCATTACAACAGAGGCGGCTATATGACGCTCGCAGAGTTGAGCATGGCCTTCTGGCACGATTTAGCGGCTCCGGTCATTGCTGGCATTCTTGCCAGCCTGATCGTGAGCTGGCTGAACAAACGGAAGTAACGTGTCATGCGGGCGTCAGGCTGCCGTAATGGCAATTTGCGCCCGGACCAGGCCGCAGGGGGGAAACTCTGCGGCCTTTTTCGTAAGAATAATGCAACGGTTGCAAGTGGATAATATTCTGCGGAATGCGCAGCACAGAGTGAAGAAGTGATGGATTTCGAAGCACAAAAATGGTCGTAGAATCAGCGGCAAGCCGGAAGGATTCCGGTGAGGCGCAATGTTGCGGGGGCTTTATCCCTGGTGGCATTGGTTGCTGGAGAGAGAAAACCCCCGCACGCTGCAGGTATGCACCTGACAACATCACGGGGGCCATTCTTGAAACTAGACGACTCAAGGATAGCCGCGAAACGTTGTCATTACAACAGAGGCGGCTATATGACGCTCGCAGAGTTGAGCATGGCCTTCTGGCATGATTTAGCGGCTCCGGTCATTGCTGGCATTCTTGCCAGCCTGATTGTGAGCTGGCTGAATAAGCGGAAGTAATATGTCATGCGGGCGTCAGGCTGCCGTAATGGCAATTTGCGCCCGGACCAGGCCGCAGGGGGAAACTCTGCGGCCTTTTTCGTAATTACTGCGGATAAGGCACCCAGTCGCCACCGTTCAGGCGAACATACGGTTTATTTTGATATTGAATGACCACCGCATTCGAGTTCTCGGAAACAGGCGCAGTCTGTGGTAATCCACTAGTGAGTTTTTTCCAGTCAACATTGTCTTCGGTGAAAATCTTGCCATCGAGAACGCGAACCACCAGATCAGAGATTGCCAGGAAGCTGCTTGGTTGGTCGATGACAATTGGCGCGCCCTGATGTGGTGTTTTCATGCCGAAGAATTTCACGCCAACCGGTACATTAGTGATTGCCGGGCTGGGGATATCACGCAAACCAGAAACTTGCATTCTGTCACCTTTCAACGCGCCACCGTGTTCCGGTACTACGACGACCATCACTTTACGACCCGATTTCTCCAGCTCAGTAAAGAAGGCGTCCAGTTCATCAAAGAACTTCTGCGCTCGCGCTTTGTAATCCGCTGTTTTGCTGACGCCCGGATAATGGTTGCCGTCATGCAGTGGAAGCGTGTTGTAGAACGTGGCGCTACGGCTGTTTTTATCTTTTTCGGTAACGTCCAGCCAGCGGTTAAGCACGGCAGTATCGTCATAAACTGGCGAACCATCAAAGCCCAGTAAAATAACCGGCAGATTTGTTTGATCCATCAATTCGGTTTGCATACCGCCGTTTTCGCGAACTTCTTTCAGAAAGCCGCCAAACTGGCCGTTATGTCCCATCATCAGGTGCTGGGTAAAGCCCAGTTTTGACAAGTTATCGAACAGATAGCAGTCATTATTTGCTGGTTGATACAGATTGGTGTGCGATGGCTGACCGCAACTGGCGCGCAGCAAACGAATCGCCGCCGGACCGCTGTATGAGGTTGCAGAGTTGAAATTCTTGAACTCAATATCAAAATGCGACCACAACGGATGTGACATTAATCCGGCAGCTTCAATATCAGACCATGAAAGCGAACAGATATTAATCACCAGAAGCTCAAATGGCTGCGCATCCGCTGGCAGCGCGGATGGGAAGGTCGATTTACGTTTCGCCTCGGCGTTATAGAAATTATTCAGCCAGGCATTGAGGTTTGCGGTTGTCGGTGGTGCAGTTTGCGCTGGCATATCTCCAACTACTGGCGTGCCGCCGGTTGCCGCGACTGTTGCCGCAGCGTTACCGCCCGTCGTTGTTACCGTGGTGGTCGGTTGACCGGCTGGCCACAGGGAGAAACTTGGACCAGCCAGCGTAAGTACGTTCAGCCATACCAGAATGGCGACCACAAAAACGGTGATGCGAATCCATTGCGACAAGAATAACCAGGCCACTAACAAAACAAAGACAGCACCAATCATCTGCCAGTTAATAAAGCGCGTGACCAGATCGATTAAATAATCGGGACTAAAGCCTGCCACTTGTGACCCCTGGCTCATAATACTTTCCGGGCCAGGTAGCCAGGTATCATGCCAGAAGAGGGCAAAGCCGATTGGCAGGGCGATC
Organism: Escherichia sp. E13S3; assembly: GCF_004212325.1. Classification (NCBI taxonomy): domain Bacteria; kingdom Pseudomonadati; phylum Pseudomonadota; class Gammaproteobacteria; order Enterobacterales; family Enterobacteriaceae; genus Escherichia; species Escherichia sp. E13S3. The sequence goes on along the minus strand of NZ_RHJR01000014.1, from coordinate 32,249 downwards.
CAGTGGCGCAGGCGATGCAGGCTGTAGCGCGGAATCGGCATTAGCAAGAATGCGGCAAATACCAGATTGAGTAGTGGATGGAAGTTAAGGTAGCCCGCCCACAACAGGCCGAACTTAACCAGAAAATAAAAGTTCCAGCCAGAAAGGCCGCGCCAGTATTGCCAGAGGGAAGAAGGCATAGCGGTATTTTGGGTAAATTGAGTCATTTTTTGGTAGCCCTGGCTTTTTCTGCACGGCGTAACGTACCGGCCGGTTTTACATAACGAGGTTTCGCAAACAACAAACGCAGGGTGTCACGAATGCGCCGTAGGGAATGGCGCGCCAGATAGCCCAGCGGGAAAAAAACAAGCGCACAAACGACAATGATTTCAATGATATCGCTGATGGTCATCATGATGAATGCTCCACAGGATCACTCAACAGTCGCAGCGGTTCCGGTATTCGTCGCCAGTTACGCCCATCATGCTCGGCATTGATTACCGGCATGGAGGCCTGAGTTAAAGGCAGTGGCACCCCCCATTGTTCCGGGGCAAGTAAACGCATTTGCACCAGTTCAGCGCTGATTTGGTCATCTTCAAACCAGACCATGCGGTTAGAGAAAATGTCGCCAGTAGGTAACGGGAAAATGTGATTCAACGCAGTATCCAGATCGTTAATCCGACAGAAAGAGAGAAATAACACCAGCCGATTGCCACCAACGGTCATAATGTCGCCAGTTCGGTTGGGACGGCACAGCGTCAGGGCTTGCTCAACGCGGATGCCCGGTACTGGGCGTAAAGCGACCAGCACGCCTTTGCCATGCGCAGGCAACAACGTGTTATTCATCATATTGTTGACCGCCTCACAGAACACATCCCATTTTTGGAAACCGCGTAGTTTCAGCGGCTGGGTCATGGATAGCAGGGTAGTGATATCTTCCGGAACATAGCGGCTGAACTTCTGCCCTTGCACGCTTTCAATCATCGTCAGACAACGGGAGAGCGGGGCGTTCCAGGGAATAACCATGTTAGCGCCACAGGCCAGTAACAGGCGTTCATCGGTGGCACGCAGGCTGGCGGTATTTTCCCGCACGAGGATCTTCATCGCACTACCACGCTGGCGACGCAGGGTATGAATGCTGCGGGCCAGTGGTTCAATTTGCCCATTTTGTTGTAAAGAGAAAACGACGGTTGCAGCCTGTGCAGTCCGGGCTTCATTGAACAGAGTTTCGTTGTTGTCGAACAGTTGCCAGTGTTCTGATAACGGGGGGGCGCCTTCCAGCACAGCAATATTGCTAAGAATGCGTTTTTCATCGCTGCGTGGTTGGATCTCCGCTTCTTCACGCTGAACTAACGTCCAGATACCCTCTTGCTGCTGAACGATGAGTTGCTGACGGGCGCTAACCCCTTTTTCGTTGCACCAGAAGGCGATATCCAGCAGATGTTGATCGCCCTGAAAACGCAAACTGGCGAGGCCAAAAAGAGAACGGTACTCTTCCAGCAACAATGAAAATTGTTTATCGTTATTATTTCCTGGATTAATTACCAGCAGTGAACAATGGTATAATCGGCTCCACTTGTTCATTTTATCCAGCCATGAACGAAGCCGCTCAGTTGGAATGTTTTGCCATGCATTATTGGCACAAACAAGAATGAAAAGATAATTTTCGGGATCAATAGAACATTGTAAATCACGGGGCAAATAGTATAGCCCCTTTTCATGATTTAGCATTGAAAATAATTTTATTTTTTCCGGTCCGTGAGAATCATCTAATTTGAAGGTTTTTTCGGGATCGTTATCCATGCTAATGACCGCGACTTTCGCGGTTTCAGCTTGAGAAGCCATCGTTTGATTCACAAGGCTGATAGCATCTTCTTGACGATCGACGTTAAACCACCAGACGCCGCCTGCTGGCATATGCCGCAACTCATCCCACAAAGATGAGATACCGATAGAGAATACAGGGTCCACAACGTCCCTCAAGTCACCATTTTGTCTGATTATCAGTTTACTAGCGAAAGCTAAGAAATAAACCTACCATTGAAATTAAAACTTATCAGATTTAGCATGTGAATCAATTTAGCAGGCTGGAAGCCTTATGATATCAGTCTTTTCGTTTTTTACTTTCGTTAGTTGCGTACATGAAAGTTAAAAAATGAACGGATTACGTATTGCCGTCTGGCATTATACGGGCAAAATTCTGTCGATTAGAATTGACTGATGCGTGGCGGGTATATTTTATCGAGATTAAGCATAATGAATAACAACGAACAGGATACTCTGCCTGATCCCGCGATAGGCTATATCTTTCAGAATGATATTTTGGCGTTAAAGCAGGCGTTTTCACTGCCTGATATCGATTATGCCGATATTTCTCAGCGTGAGCAGTTAGCAGCGGCGTTAAAACGCTGGCCATTGTTGGCTGAGTTTGCGCAACAGAAGTAGGGGAGTAGTGAATGGCCGTACTGGGATTACAGGGGGTGCGGGGAGGGGTGGGTACAACAACCATCACCGCCGCGTTGGCCTGGGCATTGCAAATGTTGGGAGAAAATGTCCTGGTGGTTGATGCCTGCCCGGACAATTTGTTGCGCTTGTCGTTCAACGTTGATTTTACCCATCGTCAGGGCTGGGCCAGAGCCATACTGGATGGTCAGGACTGGCGAGATGCCGGGATGCGCTATACCTCGCAGCTCGATCTGCTGCCTTTTGGTCAGTTAACCATTGAAGAGCAAGAGAATCCCCAGCACTGGCAAACTCAGTTGAGTGCAATTTGCGAAGGCTTGCAGCAGCTGCAGGCCAGTGGGCGTTATCAATGGATTTTGGTCGACTTACCGCGCGACGCCTCGCAGATAACGCATCAAATCCTGAGCCTGTGCGATCACTCGCTGGCAATCGTTAAAGTGGATGCTAACTGCCATATTCGGCTGCATCAGCAAGCACTGCCTGCTGGCGCGCATATATTGATTAATGATTTCCGCATTGGCAGCCAGGTTCAGGAAGATATTTACCAGTTGTGGTTGCAAAGCCAGCGCCGGTTACTGCCAATGTTGATTCATCGCGATGAAGCGATGGCTGAATGCCTGGCGGCGAAACAGCCGTTAGGTGAATACCGCAGTGATGCGCTGGCGGCGGAGGAAGTTCTGACGCTGGCAAACTGGTGCCTGTTGAACTATTCCGGTCTGAAAAAGCCAGTCGGGAGCGCGTCATGAGTATCTTGACCCGGTGGTTGCTTATCCCGCCGGTCAACGCGCGTCTTATCGGGCGTTATCGGGATTATCGTCGTCACGGCGCATCGGCTTTCAGCGCGACGCTTGGCTGTTTTTGGCTAATCCTGGCCTGGGTGTTCATTCCGCTTGAACACCCGCGCTGGCAGCGTATTCGCGCAGAACATAAAAATCTTTACCCACATATCAACGCTTCGCGTCCGCGCCCGTTGGATCCGGTCCGCTATGTCATTCAGACTTGCTGGTTGTTGATCGGCGCTTCACGCAGAGAGACGCCAAAACCACGCTGGCGGGCATTTTCTGGCCTGCAGAATATCCGTGGGCGTTACCATCAATGGATGGACAAACTGCCAGAGCGTGTCAGCCAGAACACGCAACATCTTGATGAGAAAAAAGAACTGGGCCATCTGAGCGCCGGAGCACGGCGTTTTATTCTTGGCGTCATTGTGACTTTCTCGCTGATTCTGGCGCTAATTTGCGTCACTCAGCCTTTTAACCCGTTGTCGCAATTTATCTTCCTGATGTTGCTGTGGGGCGTGGCGCTAATGGTGCGGCGTATGCCAGGGCGCTTCTCGGCGTTGATGTTGATTGTGCTGTCGCTGACTGTCTCGTGTCGCTATATCTGGTGGCGATATACCTCGACGTTGAACTGGGATGATCCGGTCAGCCTGGTATGTGGCTTAATCCTGCTATTTGCGGAAACTTATGCGTGGATTGTGCTGGTGCTCGGCTACTTCCAGGTGGTATGGCCACTGAATCGTCAGCCAGTACCGCTGCCGAAAGACATGTCGCAATGGCCGTCGGTGGATATCTTTGTACCGACCTACAACGAAGATCTCAGCGTGGTGAAAAACACCATTTATGCTTCGCTGGGTATCGACTGGCCGAAAGACAAACTCAACATCTGGATCCTTGATGACGGCGGCAGGGAAGAGTTTCGCCAGTTTGCGCAAAACGTTGGGGTGAAATATATCGCCCGAACGACGCATGAGCATGCGAAAGCAGGCAACATCAACAATGCACTGAAATATGCCAAAGGCGAGTTCGTGTCGATTTTCGACTGCGACCACGTTCCCACACGCTCGTTCCTGCAAATGACCATGGGCTGGTTCCTGAAAGAAAAGCAGTTGGCGATGATGCAGACGCCTCACCACTTCTTCTCACCAGATCCGTTCGAACGCAACCTGGGGCGTTTTCGTAAAACGCCGAACGAAGGCACGCTGTTCTACGGTCTGGTGCAGGACGGCAATGACATGTGGGATGCCACTTTCTTCTGCGGTTCCTGTGCGGTGATTCGTCGTAAGCCGTTGGACGAGATTGGCGGCATCGCGGTCGAAACCGTGACTGAAGATGCGCATACTTCTCTGCGTTTACACCGTCGTGGCTACACTTCCGCTTATATGCGTATTCCCCAAGCGGCGGGGCTGGCGACTGAAAGCCTTTCGGCGCACATTGGGCAGCGTATCCGTTGGGCGCGCGGGATGGTGCAAATCTTCCGTCTTGATAACCCGCTTACCGGTAAAGGGCTGAAATTCGCCCAGCGGCTGTGCTACGTCAACGCTATGTTCCACTTCTTGTCGGGGATTCCACGGCTGATCTTCCTGACCGCGCCGCTGGCGTTCCTGCTGCTGCACGCCTACATCATTTACGCGCCTGCGTTGATGATCGCCCTGTTTGTGCTGCCGCATATGATTCACGCCAGCCTGACCAACTCGAAGATTCAGGGTAAATATCGCCACTCCTTTTGGAGCGAAATCTACGAGACGGTGCTCGCCTGGTATATCGCTCCGCCGACGCTGGTGGCGCTGATTAACCCGCACAAAGGCAAATTTAACGTCACCGCCAAAGGTGGTCTGGTGGAGGAAGAGTACGTCGACTGGGTGATCTCGCGACCGTACATCTTCCTCGTATTACTCAACCTGGTCGGTGTTGCTGTCGGCATCTGGCGTTACTTCTATGGCCCGCCGACCGAAATGCTCACCGTGGTCGTTAGTATGGTTTGGGTGTTCTACAACCTGATTATTCTCGGCGGCGCAGTAGCGGTATCGGTAGAAAGCAAGCAGGTACGTCGTTCACACCGTGTTGAGATGACCATGCCAGCGGCGATTGCCCGGGAAGATGGGCATCTTTTCTCCTGCACCGTTCAGGACTTCTCTGACGGCGGCCTGGGGATCAAGATCAACGGTCAGGCGCAGATTCTGGAAGGACAGAAAGTGAATCTGCTGCTCAAACGCGGTCAGCAAGAGTATGCCTTCCCGACTCAGGTTGCGCGCGTGATGGGTAACGAAGTGGGGCTGCAATTGATGCCGCTCACTACCCAGCAACATATCGATTTTGTGCAGTGTACGTTTGCCCGTGCGGATACATGGGCGCTCTGGCAGGACAGCTACCCGGAAGATAAGCCGCTGGAAAGTCTGCTGGATATTCTGAAGCTCGGCTTCCGTGGCTACCGCCACCTGGCGGAGTTTGCGCCTTCTTCGGTGAAGGGCATTTTCCGTGTGCTGACTTCTCTGGTTTCCTGGGTTGTTTCGTTCATTCCGCGTCGCCCGGAGCGGAGCGAAACGGTACAACCATCGGATCAGGCTTTGGCTCAACAATGATGATAACGCGATGAAAAGAAAACTATTCTGGATTTGTGCAGTGGCTATGGGGATGAGTGCGTTCCCCTCTTTCATGACGCAGGCGACACCGACGACGCAACCACTGATCAATGCTGAGCCAACTGTGCCTGCCCAGGCGGAGCAAAATCCGCGGGTCGGACAGGTGATGCCTGGCGTGCAGGGCGCGGACGCGCCCATCGTGGCGCAGAATGGCCCTTCGCGCGATGTGAAGCTGACCTTTGCGCAAATCGCGCCGCCGCCGGGCAGCATGGTACTGCGTGGCATTAACCCGAACGGCAGCATAGAGTTTGGTATGCGCAGTGATGAAGTGGTGACGAAGGCGATGCTTAACCTTGAATATACGCCGTCGCCATCACTGCTGCCGATACAGTCACAGTTGAAAGTCTATCTGAACGATGAGTTGATGGGCGTGCTGCCAGTGACCAAAGAGCAGTTGGGTAAAAAGACGTTGGCGCAAATGCCGATTAATCCGCTGTTTATCACCGACTTCAACCGCGTGCGGCTGGAGTTTGTTGGTCATTATCAGGATGTCTGTGAAAACCCGGCCAGCACAACGCTCTGGCTGGATGTTGGACGCAGTAGCGGACTGGATCTGACGTATCAATCACTGAATGTGAAAAATGATCTGTCGCACTTCCCGATTCCGTTTTTCGACCCGAGGGATAACCGTGCCAATACGTTGCCGATAGTTTTTGCTGGTGCGCCGGATGTTGGTCTGCAACAGGCTTCGGCGATTGTTGCGTCGTGGTTTGGCTCCCGTTCTGGCTGGCGCGGACAGAACTTCCCGGTACTCTATAATCAGCTTCCGGACCGCAATGCGATTGTCTTTGCGACCAATGACAAGCGACCGGACTTCCTGCGCGATCATCCGGCAGTAAAAGCCCCGGTGATTGAGATGATCAACCATCCGGAGAATCCTTACGTCAAACTGCTGGTGGTGTTTGGTCGTGACGACAAAGACCTGTTGCAGGCAGCGAAAGGTATCGCTCAGGGTAACATTCTGTTCCGTGGTGAAAGCGTGGTAGTGAATGAAGTGAAACCGCTGCTACCGCGTAAACCGTACGATGCGCCAAACTGGGTGCGAACCGATCGTCCGGTCACCTTTGGTGAGCTGAAAACCTATGAAGAACAGTTACAGTCCAGCGGGCTGGAGCCGGCAGCGATTAGCATCTCGCTGAACTTGCCGCCAGATCTCTACCTGATGCGCAGCACCGGTATCGATATGGATATCAACTATCGCTACACCATGCCGCCGGTGAAAGACAGCTCGCGGATGGATATCAGCCTGAACAACCAGTTCCTGCAATCTTTCAACCTGAGCAGTAAACAGGAGGCGAACCGCCTGCTGCTGCGGATCCCGGTGTTGCAAGGTTTGCTGGATGGTAAAACCGATGTCTCCATTCCGGCGCTGAAACTGGGGGCGACCAACCAGCTGCGTTTCGATTTTGAGTATATGAACCCAATGCCGGGCGGTTCGGTGGATAACTGTATTACCTTCCAGCCGGTGCAGAATCACGTCGTGATTGGCGATGACTCAACTATTGATTTCTCAAAGTATTACCACTTCATCCCGATGCCGGATCTGCGCGCGTTTGCTAATGCGGGCTTCCCGTTCAGCCGGATGGCGGATTTGTCGCAAACCATTACCGTGATGCCAAAAACACCAAACGAAGCACAGATGGAAACACTGCTTAATACCGTGGGCTTTATTGGTGCACAGACGGGCTTCCCGGCGATCAACCTGACGGTGACCGATGATGGCAGCGCCATTCAGGGCAAAGATGCCGACATCATGATCATCGGTGGTATCCCGGACAAATTAAAAGATGACAAGCAGATCGATATGCTGGTTCAGGCTACCGAAAGTTGGGTGAAAACGCCGATGCGCCAGACTCCGTTCCCCGGCATTGTGCCAGACGAAAACGACCGCGCAGCAGAAACCCAGTCCACACTGACCTCTTCTGGTGCGATGGCGGCGGTGATTGGCTTCCAGTCACCGTATAACGACCAGCGCAGCGTAATTGCGTTACTGGCGGATAGTCCACGCGGCTATGAAATGCTTAACGATGCGGTGAACGACAGCGGTAAACGCGCCACTATGTTTGGTTCCGTAGCGGTGATTCGCGAGTCCGGTGTTAACAGCCTGCGCGTTGGCGACGTCTATTACGTCGGTCATCTGCCGTGGTTTGAACGTTTATGGTACGCACTGGCGAACCATCCGATTCTGCTGGCGATACTGGCGGCAATCAGCGTGGTGCTGCTGGCCTGGGTACTGTGGCGTCTGCTGCGCATCATCAGCCGTCGTCGTCTTAATCCGGATAATGAGTAATCGATGATGAAAGTTTTGCGTAGTGGGATCGTGACGATGCTGCTGTTGGCTGCCTTCAGTGTTCAGGCAGCTTGCAACTGGCCTGCCTGGGAGCAGTTCAAAAAGGATTACATCAGTCAGGAAGGGCGCGTCATTGACCCCAGTGACGCACGCAAAATTACCACCTCTGAAGGGCAAAGCTACGGCATGTTCTTTGCCCTGGCGGCTAATGATCGTGCGACATTTGACAACCTACTTGACTGGACCCAGAACAATCTTGCTCAGGGGGCCTTAAACGAACATTTGCCTGCCTGGCTGTGGGGCAAAAAAGAGAACAGTAAGTGGGAAGTGCTGGACAGCAATTCGGCCTCTGATGGTGATATCTGGATGGCCTGGTCGTTGCTTGAGGCGGGGCGATTGTGGAAAGAGCAACGTTATACCGACATCGGCAGCGCATTGTTAAAACGCATTGCGCAAGAGGAAGTGGTGACGGTGCCGGGGCTGGGTTCGATGCTGTTACCGGGAAAAGTCGGCTTTGCCGAGAATAACACCTGGCGTTTGAACCCGAGTTATCTACCACCGACGCTGGCACAGTATTTCACCCGCTTTGGCGCGCCGTGGACTACGCTGCGCGAAACCAATCAACGTTTATTGCTGGAAACCGCCCCGAAAGGCTTTTCGCCAGACTGGGTGCGCTATGAGAAAGACAAAGGCTGGCAGCTGAAAGCTGAAAAAACGCTGATCAGCAGCTATGACGCGATTCGCGTTTACATGTGGGTCGGCATGATGCCAGAGACTGATCCGCAAAAAGCACGGCTGTTAGCGCGTTTTAAACCGATGGCGACATTTACTGAGAAGAACGGCTATCCGCCGGAGAAAGTTGATGTCGCTACGGGTAAAGCGCAGGGGCAAGGGCCGGTAGGTTTTTCTGCGGCTATGTTGCCGTTTCTTCAGGACCGTGACGCGCAGGCTGTACAGCGCCAGCGTGTGGCAGATAACTTTCCTGGCAGCGATGCCTATTACAATTATGTGCTGACCCTGTTCGGACAAGGCTGGGATCAACACCGTTTCCGCTTCTCGACAAAAGGTGAGTTATTGCCTGACTGGGGCCAGGAATGCGCAAATTCACACTAAACATCCTCACACTTTCCCTCGGTCTGGCTGTAATGCCGATGGTCGAGGCGGCGCCAACCGCCCAGCAACAGTTACTGGAGCAGGTACGAGTTGGCGAAGCGACTCACCGCGAAGACCTGGTGCAGCAGTCGCTGTATCGTCTGGAACTTATTGATCCGAATAACCCGGACGTCGTTGCTGCCCGTTTTCGCTCTCTGTTACGGCAGGGTGATGTTGATGGGGCGCAAAAACAACTCGACCGATTGTCGCAATTAGCGCCGAGTTCAAATGCTTACAAATCGTCGCGGACGACGATGTTGCTTTCCACGCCGGATGGTCGCCAGGCACTGCAACAGGCACGATTGCAGGCCACCACCGGGCATGCGGAAGAAGCCGTGGCGGGTTACAACAAACTGTTCAACGGGGCGCCGCCGGAAGGTGATATTGCCGTCGAGTACTGGAGTACTGTGGCGAAAATTCCGGCTCGCCGTGGCGAAGCGATTAATCAGCTAAAACGCATCAATGCGGATACGCTGGGCAATACGGGCCTGCAAAACAATCTGGCGCTATTGCTGTTTAGCAGCGATCGCCGTGACGAAGGTTTTGCCGTACTGGAACAGATGGCGAAATCTAACGCCGGTCGTGATGGTGCTTCTAAAATCTGGTACGGGCAGATTAAAGACATGCCTGTCAGCGATGCCAGCGTGCAGGCACTGAAAAAATATCTCTCAATATTTAGCGATGGCGACAACGTGGCTGCTGCACAATCGCAACTGGCAGAACAACAAAAACAACTGGCCGATCCTGCTTTCCGTGCTCGTGCGCAAGGTTTAGCGGCGGTGGATTCAGGCATGGCGGGTAAAGCTATCCCTGAGTTGCAACTGGCGGTGCGTGCTAACCCGAAAGACAGTGAAGCGCTGGGGGCGCTGGGCCAGGCGTATTCCCAGAAAGGCGATCGTGCCAATGCGGTGGTGAATCTGGAGAAAGCCCTCGCGCTGGACCCGCACAGCAGCAACAACGACAAATGGAACAGCCTGCTGAAAGTAAACCGCTACTGGCTGGCGATCCAACAAGGCGATGCCGCGCTTAAAGCGAACAATCCTGATCAGGCGGAACGGTTATTCCAGCAGGCGCGCAATGTAGATAATACTGACAGCTATGCGGTGCTGGGGCTGGGTGATGTGGCGATGGCGCGCAAAGATTACCCTGCAGCCGAACGTTATTATCAGCAGACGCTACGGATGGACAGCGGCAACACCAACGCCGTGCGCGGTCTGGCGAATCTTTATCGCCAGCAATCGCCGGAAAAGGCTGAAGCATTTATTGCCTCGCTCTCTGCCAGCCAGCGGCGCAGCGTTGACGATATTGAACGTAGTCTGCAAAACGACCGTTTGTCACAGCAGGCCGAAGCGCTGGAAAAACAGGGCAAATGGGCGCAGGCAGCAGCACTTCAGCGCCAGCGACTGGCGCTGGACCCCGGCAGTGTGTGGATTACTTACCGACTTTCGCAGGATCTCTGGCAGGCCGGACAACGCAGCCAGGCAGATACTTTGATGCGCAATCTGGCGCAGCAGAAGCCGAACGACCCAGAGCAGGTTTACGCCTACGGGCTGTATCTCTCCGGTCATGATCAGGACCGGGCGGCACTGGCGCATATCAACAGCCTGCCGCGCGCGCAGTGGAACAGCAATATTCATGAACTGGTGAACCGGCTGCAAAGCGATCAGGTGCTGGAAACAGCCAATCGCCTGCGTGAAAGCGGCAAAGAAGCCGAAGCGGAAGCGATGCTGCGTCAGCAACCACCTTCCACACGCATTGATCTCACCTTGGCCGACTGGGCGCAGCAACGGCGCGATTACACCGCCGCCCGCGCGGCTTATCAGAACGTTTTGACGCGCGAGCCAACTAACGCCGACGCCATCCTGGGTCTGACGGAAGTGGATATCGCTGCCGGTGACAACGCGGCGGCACGTAGCCAGCTGGCGAAACTGCCCGCCACCGATAACGCCTCTCTGAACACTCAGCGGCGCGTGGCGCTGGCGCAGGCGCAGCTTGGCGATACCGCAGCGGCGCAGCAGACATTTAACAAGCTGATCCCGCAGGCAAAATCTCAGCCACCGTCGATGGAAAGCGCGATGGTACTGCGCGATGGTGCGAAGTTTGAAGCACAGGCGGGCGATCCAAAGCAGGCGCTGGAAACCTACAAAGACGCGATGGTCGCATCCGGTGTGACCACGACGCGTCCGCAGGATAACGACACCTTTACCCGACTGACCCGCAACGACGAGAAAGATGACTGGCTGAAACGCGGCGTACGTAGCGATGCGGCGGACCTCTATCGTCAGCAGGATCTTAACGTCACCCTGGAGCACGACTACTGGGGATCGAGCGGCACTGGCGGATACTCCGATCTGAAAGCGCACACCACCATGTTGCAGGTAGATGCGCCATATGCGGACGGACGAATGTTCTTCCGCAGCGATTTCGTCAATATGAATGTCGGCAGTTTCTCCACCAACGACGACGGCACATGGGACAACAACTGGGGGACCTGTACGTTACAAGACTGTAGCGGCAATCGCAGTCAGTCGGATTCTGGCGCAAGCGTGGCGGTCGGCTGGCGAAATGACGTCTGGAGTTGGGATATCGGCACCACGCCGATGGGCTTCAACGTCGTGGACGTGGTCGGCGGCGTCAGTTACAGCGATGATATCGGGCCGCTTGGTTACACCGTTAACGCCCATCGCCGACCTATTTCCAGTTCATTACTTGCCTTCGGCGGACAGAAAGACTCTCCGAGCAATACCGGGAAAAAATGGGGCGGCGTACGTGCCGATGGTGTGGGGTTAAGTCTGAGCTATGATAAAGGCGAGGCAAACGGCGTCTGGGCATCACTTAGCGGTGACCAGTTAACCGGCAAAAATGTCGAAGATAACTGGCGCGTGCGCTGGATGACGGGCTATTACTATAAAGTCATCAACCAGAATAATCGTCGCGTCACTATCGGCCTGAACAACATGATCTGGCATTACGACAAAGACCTGAGTGGGTACTCACTTGGGCAGGGCGGCTACTACAGCCCGCAGGAGTATCTGTCGTTTGCCGTACCGGTGATGTGGCGTGAGCGCACGGAAAACTGGTCATGGGAGCTGGGCGCGTCTGGCTCATGGTCGCACTCGCGCACTAAAACCATGCCGCGTTATCCGCTGATGAACCTGATTCCGAATGACTGGAAAGACGACGCCGCTGACCAGACCAATGGTGGCGGTAGCAGCCAGGGCTTTGGCTATACGGCGCGAGCGTTACTTGAACGACGCGTCACATCCAACTGGTTTGTCGGCACGGCGATTGATATCCAACAGGCGAAAGATTATGCGCCAAGCCATTTCCTGCTCTACGTACGGTATTCTGCCGCCGGATGGCAGGGCGATATGGATTTACCGCCACAGCCGCTGATACCTTACGCCGACTGGTAAGTTTTCAGATAGCGCCTCTCTTAATGCCGCTGCGATCGGGTATACTCGGGCGGCAGTCTGGGATTTCCGGGGGAGAGATAATTTGCGCGTTAGTCGTTCGTTAACAATCAAGCAGATGGCAATGGTGGCGGCCGTTGTCCTGGTGTTTGTCTTTGTTTTTTGCACCGTTTTGCTGTTCCACTTGGTACAGCAGAATCGCTATAACACGGCTACGCAACTGGAAAGCATTGCTCGTTCTGTCCGCGAACCCTTGTCCTCAGCCATCCTCAAAGGGGATATTCCCCAGGCGGAGGCCATTCTCTCCAGCATCAAACCTGCGGGCGTGGTCAGCCGCGCAGATGTGGTGCTGCCTAACCAGTTCCAGGCGCTGCGTAAAAGTTTTATTCCCGAACGCCCGGTGCCGGTAATGGTTACCCGACTGCTCGAACTACCGGTGCAAATCTCGCTGGGCGTCTACTCGCTGGAGCGCCCGGCAAACCCACAACCGATTGCCTATCTGGTGTTACAGGCGGATTCCTTCCGCATGTATAAGTTCGTGATGAGTACGCTCTCCACGTTAGTGACCATTTACTTACTTTTGTCGCTCATCCTGACAGTGGCGATTAGCTGGTGTATTAACCGACTGATATTACATCCTTTACGCAATATTGCTCGTGAGCTGAACGCCATTCCACCGCAAGAGATTATCGGCCATCAGCTGGCGCTGCCGCGTCTGCATCAGGACGATGAAATAGGCATGCTGGTGCGCAGTTATAACCTTAACCAGCAACTGTTGCAGCGCCATTATGAAGAGCAGATCGAAAACGCGATGCGCTTCCCGGTGTCGGACTTGCCAAACAAAGCCCTGCTGATGGAGATGCTGGAACAGGTGGTGACGCGTAAACAGACGACTGCGCTGATGATTATCACCTGCGAAACCCTGCGCGACACCGCCGGTGTGCTGAAAGAGGCGCAGCGGGAAATCCTGCTGCTGACGCTGGTGGAAAAACTCAAGTCGGTGCTGTCGCCGCGCATGGTTCTCGCGCAGGTCAGTGGCTATGACTTCGCTGTTATCGCCAACGGTGTGCAGGAGCCGTGGCACGCTATTACGTTAGGTCAGCAAGTACTCACTATCATGCGCGAGCCTTTGCCGATTGATCGCATTCAACTGCGCCCACACTGTAACATCGGCGTGGCGATGTTCTATGGCGATATCACCGCCGAACAACTTTATGGTCGTGCTATTTCTGCGGCGTTTACCGCGCGTCATAAAGGGAAGAATCAGATTCAGTTCTATGATCCGCAGCAGATGGAAGCCGCTCAACAGCGGCTGACGGAAGAGAGCGATATCCTTAATGCGCTTGAAAATCATCAGTTTGCGATTTGGCTACAACCACAAGTTGAGATGACCAGCGGCAAGTTAGTCAGCGCGGAAGTGTTATTGCGTATCCAGCAACCGGATGGGAGTTGGGACCTACCGGATGGGTTAATTGATCGTATTGAGTCTTGTGGACTGATGGTTACCGTCGGTCACTGGGTGCTGGAAGAGTCATGCCGACTGCTTGCCGCCTGGCAGGAGCGCGGCATTATGCTGTCATTATCGGTGAACATCTCAGCTCTGCAACTGATGCACCCGAATATGGTGGCGGATATGCTGGAACTGCTAACGCGCTATCGTGTTCAGCCAGGAACGCTGATTCTGGAAGTGACAGAAAGCCGACGCATTGATGACCCTCACGCGGCGGTGGCAATCCTTCGTCCGCTGCGCAACGCCGGAGTACAGGTGGCGCTGGATGATTTCGGTATGGGCTATTCAGGGTTGCGTCAGTTGCAGCATATGAAATCTCTCCCGGTGGACGTTTTGAAAATCGACAAAATGTTCATTGATGGTTTGCCGGAAGATAGCAGCATGATTGCCGCGATTATCATGTTGGCGAAAAGCCTGAATCTGCAAATCATTGCTGAAGGCGTAGAGACAGAAGCACAACGTGACTGGTTGGCAAAGGCGGGCGTGGGAATTGCCCAGGGCTTCCTTTTTGCACGTCCACTTCCCATTGAAATCTTCGAAGAGAGTTACCTGGAAGAAAAGTAGCTACCCCAAACTGATTACAAAACTTTAAAAAGTGCTGGTTTGTGCGAGCCAGCTCAAACTTTTTAACATTTTTGTTTCAATTATGATCCAGGTACATTTCTGTGATGTTGTCTGGGTGTTATTTTAAGGCCGCAGGTACCCCATAACCTTACAAGACCTGTGGTTTTACTAAAGGACACCCTATGAAAACCTCTCTGTTTAAAAGCCTTTACTTTCAGGTCCTGACAGCGATAGCCATTGGTATTCTCCTTGGCCATTTCTACCCTGAAATAGGCGAGCAAATGAAACCGCTTGGCGACGGGTTCGTTAAGCTCATTAAGATGATCATCGCTCCCGTCATCTTTTGTACCGTCGTCACTGGCATTGCGGGCATGGAAAGCATGAAGGCGGTCGGTCGTACCGGCGCAGTCGCACTGCTTTACTTTGAGATAGTCAGTACCATCGCGCTGATTATTGGTCTTATTATCGTTAACGTTGTCCAGCCAGGTGCTGGAATGAACGTCGATCCGGCGAGTCTGGATGCGAAAGCGGTAGCCGTTTACGCCGCGCAGGCGAAAGACCAGGGCATTGTCGCCTTCATTATGGATGTCATCCCGGCGAGCGTCATTGGCGCGTTTGCCAGCGGTAACATCCTGCAGGTGCTGCTGTTTGCCGTACTGTTTGGTTTTGCGCTGCATCGTCTGGGCAGCAAAGGCCAGCTGATTTTTAACGTTATCGAAAGTTTCTCGCAGGTCATCTTCGGCATCATCAATATGATCATGCGCCTGGCACCGATTGGGGCGTTCGGGGCGATGGCATTTACCATCGGTAAATACGGCGTCGGAACACTGGTGCAGCTGGGGCAGCTGATTATCTGCTTCTACATCACCTGTATCCTGTTTGTGGTGCTGGTACTGGGTTCAATCGCTAAAGCGACCGGTTTCAGTATCTTCAAATTTATCCGCTACATTCGTGAAGAACTGCTGATTGTGTTGGGAACATCGTCTTCCGAATCGGCGCTGCCACGTATGCTCGACAAGATGGAAAAACTCGGCTGCCGGAAATCGGTGGTGGGGTTGGTCATCCCGACAGGCTACTCGTTTAACCTTGATGGCACATCGATATACCTGACGATGGCGGCGGTATTTATTGCCCAGGCCACTAACAGTCAGATGGATATCGTCCACCAAATCACGCTGTTAATCGTGTTGTTGCTTTCTTCTAAAGGGGCGGCAGGGGTAACGGGCAGTGGCTTTATCGTGCTGGCGGCGACGCTTTCAGCCGTAGGCCATTTGCCGGTGGCGGGTCTGGCGCTGATCCTCGGTATTGACCGCTTCATGTCGGAAGCTCGTGCGCTGACTAACCTGGTCGGTAACGGTGTAGCAACCATCGTGGTCGCTAAGTGGGTGAAAGAACTGGACCACAAAAAACTGGACGATGTGCTGAATAATCGTGCGCCGGAAGGCAAAACGCACGAATTATCCTCTTAATCTCACCACTTATGCCCGCACTCCCTTCCCCGAGTGCGGGTGTTTGCGCATAATTGCCCCCTGTGCCTGAACTTACCACCTGGGTGAGTTCAGGTTTATTTCACTTCTTCCGTGACATTTTTATATTCTTGCGGTCTAACACGAAGTGTTTTCAATGTCATTTAGACTGACCGACAACGGGCAGTTTTTTATTACCAGGATAGTTGATCAGGGGTTCACATGCAGGGCACAAAAATTCGACTTTTAGCGGGCGGTTTGCTGATGATGGCCACTGCTGGCTATGTGCAGGCAGATGCGCTCCAGCCTGATCCAGCATGGCAACAGGGGACGCTCTCCAACGGTTTACAGTGGCAAGTGCTGACCACGCCCCAGCGTCCCAGCGATCGTGTTGAAATTCGCCTGCTGGTTAATACCGGTTCGCTCGCCGAAAGTACCCAACAGAGCGGTTATAGCCATGCCATTCCCCGCATCGCGCTGACGCAAAGCGGTGGCCTTGAAGCGGCACAGGCACGTTCATTGTGGCAACAGGGGATCGACCCTAAGCGCCCGATGCCACCGGTGATCGTCTCTTACGACACCACGCTGTTTAATCTTAGTCTGCCAAATAACCGCAACGACTTGCTGAAAGAGGCGCTCTCTTATCTGGCAAATGCCAGTGGCAAACTGACTATCACACCAGAAACCATCAACCACGCGCTGCAAAGTCAGGACATGGTGGCAACCTGGCCTGCCGACACCAAAGAAGGCTGGTGGCGCTATCGCTTGAAGGGATCGACTTTATTAGGTCACGATCCTGCCGATCCGCTGAAACAACCCGTTGAAGCGGAAAAGATTAAAGATTTCTACCAGAAATGGTACACCCCGGATGCAATGACGCTGCTGGTGGTGGGGAACGTTGATGCGCGCTCGGTTGTAGACCAAATCAACAAAACGTTTGGCGAACTGAAAGGCAAACGTGAAACACCGGCTCCGGTGCCGACGCTTTCTCCTCTGCGTGCGGAAGCGGTGAGTATTATGACCGATGCGGTACGCCAGGACCGGTTATCCATCATGTGGGATACGCCGTGGCAGCCGATTCGTGAATCAGCCGCACTGCTGCGCTACTGGCGTGCGGACCTGGCTCGTGAGGCGCTGTTCTGGCACGTTCAGCAAGCATTAAGCGCCAGTAACAGTAAAGACATTGGTCTTGGATTTGACTGCCGTGTGCTGTATCTGCGTGCGCAGTGTGCCATCAACATCGAGTCACCAAACGACAAGCTGAACAGCAACCTTAATCTGGTGGCGCGTGAGCTGGCGAAAGTTCGTGACAAAGGTCTGCCGGAAGAAGAGTTCAACGCTCTGGTGGCGCAAAAGAAACTGGAACTGCAGAAATTGTTTGCCGCCTATGCGCGAGCCGATACCGATATTCTGATGGGCCAGCGGATGCGTTCGTTGCAAAACCAGGTCGTCGATATCGCACCGGAGCAATATCAGAAACTGCGCCAGGATTTCCTTAACAGCCTGACGGTGGAGATGTTAAATCAGGATCTGCGCCAGCAGTTGTCGAATGATATGGCGTTAATACTGCTGCAGCCGAAAGGCGAGCCGGAATTTAACATGAAAGCGTTGCAGGCGGCCTGGGATCAAATCATGGCCCCATCGACTGCGGCTGCCGCCACATCTGTTGCCACGGATGACGTCCATCCTGAAGTGACGGATATTCCACCCGCACAGTAATAAATAACCCGGCAGCGTTTCTTCTGCGCTGCCGGGATTAACGGTAATGAATAAGTTGCCGTGATATACCCGTAGATATTTTTCCAGGCACGGCGGTAGCGTGCAGATAACCATTCATTATTAAAATAAACTTACCGTAGAGTGGGTTTAATTATTTATTAGCTGAATAAATTATACTGGTGCCTCCTGGAAGGAGTGAGTTTATGCTTGTGTTAAAATCACAATCGATTGGATTCAGGATTTCCACAACTTATTTATCTTTAACATATACAGAGTCTGATGGCGTCAACATTAAAGTAGATGCTCTGGAGTTACTATCAGCAGAGAAAGATTATGTTCAAATTGAACTGGCCTTCACTACTGTTGCTGAAGTTAAGTGTGCTACCGTCAATTTTTATGAAGCCAACTATAACAATATTGTTATTAAGAAGGTTGATAGTGCAAATCTGGACTCAGGTATATATCAAGTAATGAATTCTGTACCGCTTGAAGAAAAAGAGAAATTATATGACCCTAAAAAAAGGTTGAAGTTAAAACATTATATTATAGTAGGTTATGATAGTTATGTTGAGATTTTAGCTACTGGTTTTAGCTGTATACGTTGCCAGGGAATAGATGGTGTTAAATAATGGCCTATCATATAGAAATATTGAAAATTGAAGAAACTGATAAAGTAGTAAAATATGAATTTTGACCTACATCTTCTGACTATTGTAGATCTGATTACGGCGAGTTCGTGATAGATAAGAGAACGGGTGAGATGACGTTAGCCAGAATGGTAAAAACGATTCGGCTAATAAATTTTATTTGCGAGCGAGTTTTAAGATTCTGACCTGTTGGCGAAAGGGCTATTTGCCAAAAAATGAGGCGTGGGCTTCTTAATAAGTAACTTTGCAGAATAAGTGAGTTTTCCCATTTTTGGGGGGCAGTCGTTGATTCTTACACAGTTTATATTATGGGTGCAGAAAAACACTGGGCATAATATTAAATGCAATACCAATACATTATCAACCAGCATAGTTATTGATTTTGAGAATGATATCTATATTGCCAGGTTTACAGTTTGGGATGATTTAAGTTGTATGTCAGAAGTTATGTACGTTGAAACGGGGGATTATAAATTAAATCAGCGAAATAAATTCCATATTTATGATTCGCTAAGAAAGATTTTTGATAATTTCATGGAAACCATACAATAACTTGCGCTAAGAAAATAAAAACATTATGTTTAAATTGATAGCAATCAAAGAAACTCCTTTGGGAGTAAAAGATGACGAAGATCTCTCGGTATCAGAAGCCATATACTCAACCTATACTGATTATACAAACGATATCCTTATGGTGTTTGATAAAGTCGTTTTATGTTTAGATAGAAAAGGAGATATTAGCGATATCTATAATGATATCGTCAATATATTTGAGCAGTTAGAACTGGGTACTAAACAGTTTTTTATGTGTTTTTTATCCAGTACGTTCACTACCCGTTGGGAATTTGAGCATAAAAGCTCAGAGACCATCAATATAACCGCTTATTGGTTTGACGTAAGATATCTTTATGGTATCAACTCGATTATTAAAACTTCCACAATTGAAATCCCAGTATCTGAATTCAAAATACAATGGGGAAATATTATTAAACCAATGGAAAAAGACATTCTTTCGTTAGGTTATGATGAAACGTTAGTAAATTTTTCTTTTTTTAACAACTTTAATTGATGAGTTATTAGTCTGGTTCATCTAAAAATGTAGGTGTTTTTTTTTGCGACATCAACGGATTTAAAGGAGTATAAATGCGCAACAAAAAACGTATACTATTCTTGCTAACAGTCATTCTTTGCTTAACAGGTCTTTATTCCTGCAACAAAAACTTTCTCTTACTTTGGGATGCCAATAATATTTATGTCAGCACAAGAAATAATATAGATAAAGACAAGGTAAAAATAGAATTCGGCATCAGCGTCAACACGATCAACCGAGAAACGGATGCCGGATTATTTGCTGACAGAGATAAGTATACAGTGCTCTTCGATGGTAGCCTGAAAAACAAGATGATAAACGAATATGGAGAAAATGATTATTTAATTACCTACGATGACCGCTGCTATTTATCATTTCGTCAATTTAAAACCAATCGTCGTCATCAACATGACTATTATTTTGACTTCTTTAACAACAATGGGAATGTCTTCGTCACGGTCGAAATTAAAGGTGAGAACCCGCTTAATTTTACTCGTGGTTTGAATGATATGCGTCAACAGTTTACTTCAAATTATCAGCATAGTTCGGTTCACCCCTGCAAGGCGATTAACGGAGAACGAATATCTACCCGTTCTCCGTCAAAAACCATTATTCCGGCATCGCCTCACGCGGGATAATCGCGCCGCGATACTGAATAACGGTACTTGCAGTTAAATGTCCGCGTTTCGCCGCGTCTTCCGCACTGCCGCCTGTCAGACGTACCGCCAGATAACCAGCGCTGAAAGAGTCACCCGCAGCAGTGGTGTCGATTACTTTCTCTTTCGGCAGTTTCACCGCCGGAACATCAACTAACCCTTCTCCAGCAATGGACACCAGGCAAGAATCCGCCCCGCGTTTCACCACCACTTCTTTCACGCCCGCTTTATGGGTGCGCGCAATGACGTCTTCCACCGGTTGTTGACCCCACAGCGCGTCTTCGTCGTCCAGCGTCAGGAAGGCGATATCCGTGTATTCCAGCATTTGCTGATACACCTGCTGCGTCTCTTCTTTGCTGGCCCACAGGCGCGGACGGTAGTTATTGTCGAAAATCACTTTTCCGCCGTTGGCGCGGCATTCGCGTAGCAGAGCAAGCAGCTTCTCGCGGCTGGTTGGGCTTAAAATCGCCAGGCTAATCCCGCTAAGGTAGAGATAATCGAAATTCGCCAGCTCTGCACAAATCGCCGCTGATTGCTCGCTCTCCAACCAGAATTTGGCGGCGGCTTCGTTACGCCAGTAGTAGAACGTACGTTCGCCAGTGTCATCGGTTTCAATGTAGTAAAGGCCCGGCAGGCGGTTTTCCATCCGTTGGGTCAGGGAAGTATCAACGTTCTCGCCGTGCCAGGCGTCCAACATCTGCTGACTAAAACTGTCCGTTCCCAGCGCCGTCACGTAATGAACGGTTAATGCCGCAGGATCGACCTGACGGGCGATATAGACGGAGGTGTTCAGGGTATCGCCGCCGAAACCGCGCTTAACGTCTGCGCCTTTCTCGGAAAGCTCAATCATGCATTCGCCAATCACGGCAATCTTTTTGGACATAGTCGTGAACCTGATCTGTAAAAAATTAGCGTTAGTTTGCGCTGTGGTGGTTTGTTGGTCAACTATATTAAAACACTGTTCCATTATTTTTTTGAGCCAGAACGTATTCCTGGACGATTTCGCCACAGGACGGGCAAATTTAGCCGCTTCGGGCGGTAAAGTTCTGACGTTGCGCGCCGATAACATTTGTCGAGTCCGGGCAGCATCACTTTTAAACACAGGACATCTTCGATGATAAGGCAGGTTATTCAGCGAATAAGCCATCCTGAAGCAAGTATCGAAAGCTTGCAGGAACGACGCTTTTGGTTGCAGTGTGAACGTGCTTACACCTGGCAACCGATTTACCAGACATCCGGTCGGTTGATGGCCGTAGAGCTATTAACGGTCGTTACTCATCCCGAGGATCCTTCGCAACGACTGCCACCGGATCGTTATTTTGCTGAAATCACCATCAGACATCGTATGGATGTGGTGAAAGAACAGATTGATTTACTGGCGCAAAAAGCCGTGTTCTTTGTTGAGCATGGCCTGCTGGCATCGGTTAATATCGATGGTCCGACACTTCTCGCCCTACGTCAGCAGCCGGAAATTTTGCGTCAGATTGACCGCCTTCCCTGGCTGCGTTTTGAACTGGTAGAACATATCCGCCTGCCAAAAGATTCAACCTTTGCCTCGATGTGCGAATTTGGTCCGCTATGGCTTGATGATTTTGGCACCGGGATGGCAAATTTCTCCGCGCTAAGTGAAGTCCGTTATGACTACATTAAAATCGCTCGCGAACTGTTTGTGATGCTGCGCCAGTCGCCGGAAGGCCGCACGCTCTTTTCGCAGCTTTTACATCTAATGAATCGCTATTGTCGCGGAGTGATCGTCGAAGGTGTGGAAACGCAGGAGGAGTGGTGCGATGTGCAGAATTCCCCCGCATTCGCCGCACAAGGCTGGTTTCTTTCGCGTCCGGCACCGATAGAAACGCTGGATACGGTGGCTCTGGTGGTGTAGCCGCCTCATTTTCCGCCTGGCTGGACTATCTTTAGGACTGGCCCAGGAAGAATATGAGGAAGCGAACTATGAGCAAGGCAGGCAAAATAACCGCCGCGATTTCAGGTGCTTTCTTGTTGTTGCTCGTCGTGGCGATCATTTTGATTGCGACTTTTGACTGGAATCGACTCAAACCGACCATCAACCAGAAAGTCTCTGCGGAGTTGAATCGCCCGTTCGCTATTCGTGGCGATCTGGGCGTGGTATGGGAGCGGAAAAAACAGGAAACCGGCTGGCGCAGCTGGGTGCCGTGGCCCCATGTACACGCGGAAGACATCATTCTCGGCAACCCGCCAGACATTCCCGAAGTCACAATGGTGCATCTGCCACGGGTAGAAGCAACGCTGGCCCCTCTGGCGCTGCTGACCAAAACGGTCTGGCTACCGTGGATCAAACTGGAAAAGCCCGACGCACGCATCATTCGCCTCTCAGAAAAGAATAACAACTGGACGTTTAATCTCGCCAGCGATGACAACAAAGACGCGAATGCAAAGCCGTCGGCGTGGTCGTTTCGGCTGGATAATATTCTGTTCGATCAAGGGCGGATCGCCATTGATGACAAAGTCAGCAAAGCGGATCTGGAAATTTTTGTCGATCCATTAGGCAAGCCGTTGCCGTTCAGTGAAGTCAGCGGATCGAAAGGTAAGAACGAGAAAGAAAAGGTGGGCGATTACGTTTTTGGCCTGAAGGCGCAGGGACGTTATAACGGCGAACCGCTCACGGGCACGGGAAAAATCGGCGGTATGCTGGCGCTGCGTGGCGAAGGGACGCCGTTTCCGGTACAGGCTGATTTTCGCTCTGGTAACACCCGTGTTGCTTTTGATGGCGTAGTGAATGACCCAATGAAAATGGGCGGCGTCGATTTACGGCTTAAATTTTCCGGCGATTCGCTGGGCGATCTCTATGAACTGACGGGCGTTCTGCTGCCTGATACCCCACCGTTTGAAACCGATGGTCGGTTGGTAGCGAAAATCGACACGGAAAAATCGTCGGTCTTTGATTATCGAGGCTTTAACGGGCGTATTGGCGATAGCGATATTCACGGTTCTCTGGTCTACACCACCGGTAAGCCACGGCCAAAACTGGAAGGTGATGTCGAGTCGCGGCAATTGCGGCTGGCAGATTTAGGGCCGTTAATTGGCGTTGATTCCGGTAAAGGAGCGGAAAAGTCGAAACGGTCTGAACAGAAGAAGGGCGAAAAAAGCGTTCAGCCTGCGGGCAAAGTGCTGCCGTATGACCGCTTCGAAACCGATAAATGGGACGTCATGGATGCCGATGTTCGCTTCAAAGGCCGTCGTATTGAGCATGGCAGCAGCCTGCCGATTAGCGATCTTTCTACCCATATCATCCTCAAAAACGCTGACCTGCGCCTGCAACCGCTGAAATTTGGCATGGCGGGCGGCAGCATTGCGGCGAATATTCATCTGGAAGGCGATAAAAAGCCGATGCAAGGGCGGGCAGATATTCAGGCTCGTCGACTGAAACTGAAAGAACTGATGCCAGATGTGGAACTGATGCAAAAAACGCTGGGGGAAATGAACGGTGATGCGGAACTACGCGGTAGCGGTAACTCAGTGGCGGCGCTTTTGGGGAACAGTAACGGTAACCTGAAACTGTTGATGAATGACGGGCTGGTGAGCCGCAACCTGATGGAGATTGTCGGGCTGAACGTCGGTAACTACATTGTCGGTGCGATCTTCGGTGATGATGAGGTGCGGGTGAACTGCGCGGCAGCAAATCTGAATATTGCCAATGGCGTGGCGCGTCCGCAGATTTTTGCTTTTGATACTGAGAACGCGTTGATTAATGTTACCGGCACGGCAAGTTTTGCTTCGGAACAGCTGGATTTGACTATTGATCCGGAGAGTAAAGGGATTCGGATTATCACACTGCGTTCGCCACTGTATGTGCGTGGGACGTTTAAAAATCCGCAGGCTGGGGTGAAAGCCGGGCCGTTGATTGCCCGAGGTGCGGTTGCGGCGGCACTGGCAACGCTGGTGACGCCAGCTGCGGCCTTGCTGGCGCTGATCTCACCTTCCGAAGGGGAGGCTAATCAGTGTCGGACGATTTTGTCGCAGATGAAGAAGTGATGATAATTGCCGGATGTCTGACATCCGGCAATTAAACAGATTTAGATTGTTGGCAAAGTGCGCTTTGTTCATGCCGGATGCGGCGTGAACGCCTTATCCGTCCTACAAATCCACGTATTGTATGGAAATTCATGCCCGATAAGCGTAGCGCATCAGGCTTTTCACTCTTATTACAACGACTGATGTCGCGTCTCATGCGTCAGCAGCAGGGCGATTAACGTCAAGCCAGCCATTGCCGCCAGATATAACCCCACCGCACCTAACCCGTAGTTAGTTTGCAACCAGGCCGCGATATATGGCGCAACGGAAGCCCCGAGAATCGACGCTACGTTGTAAGAGAACGATGCTCCGGTGTAACGCACTTCTGTCGGGAACAACTCTGGTAACAGCGCGCCCATCGGCCCGAAGGTCAGCCCCATCAGGCTTAACCCCAGCAGCAGGAAAGCAAAAACCAGAATCGGATTGCCAGAACCGAGCAGTGGATTAAAGGCGAACAGCGCGAACAGGATGATTAGCGTCGTGATGATCACCATGCTTTTACGCCGCCCAAAGGCATCGGCCAGCAATCCGGCTACTGGTACCATCACGCCAAAACCAATAACTGCCATCATCAGCATCCACAACACTTCGTTACGCGGCAGGCCAAGCCCAACTGGCGCGGCGGCGGTACTGAAGGTCATTGAGTAGACGGTCATTATGTAAAACAGCGTATAGGTTGCCAGCATGATGAAGGTACCGAGCACCGTGACGCGTACGTGTTTGGTCAGCAGAGTACCCAGCGGGATCTTCACCTGCTTTTTCGCTTTAGCGACTTTCTCAAACACCGGGGACTCATGCAGCGACACGCGAACATACAGGCCGATAATGACCAGCACCGCCGAGAAGATAAACGGCACGCGCCAGCCCCAGCTCATAAACTGCTCATCAGTCAGCAGCCAGGAAAGCAGCAGAAAAGTGCCGTTAGCAAAGAAGAAGCCAATCGGTGCGCCCAGCTGTGGGAAGGAGCCGTACAGCGCACGTTTACGCGGTGGCGCATTTTCGGTCGCCAGCAGCGCTGCGCCACCCCATTCACCGCCTAATCCCAGACCCTGACCAAATCGAGCCAGTGCCAGCAGCAGCGGGGCGAAAATACCAATCGTGGCGTAGCCCGGCAGCAGACCAATCACCACTGTTGAAATCCCCATCGTTAGCAACGAGGCGACCAGCGTCGCTTTACGCCCAACGCGATCGCCGAAATGGCCAAATACGGCAGAACCGATTGGGCGTGCGACGAAGGCGATGGCGAAGGTGGCGAGCGACTGTAGCGTCGCTGCCGCCGGATCGCCCTGCGGGAAGAAGATATGCGGGAATACAATAACGGCCGCAGTGGCGTAAATGTAGAAGTCGAAGAACTCAATGGCCGTGCCAATGAGGGAGGCGACAAGGACTTTATTACGTGAGTTTATCGGCTTGTATTCTTGCTCGTTGTCGAGTGTTGTAGCTGTTGCTTGCATAATCTTTTCTTATTTTTTGGCGAACGAATAGCCATATTACGCACAGCAAAAGTGATATTTCAATGTGTAACAAATCGCGGAAAAGGTTAAAAATCAGGCAAAAAGCGGATAATGTTTAGACGAGTGATTTTTCTTCTATGAAATGCTTCACACAATTTCATAAATGGTGGATAAAACTGGTTTCAGGTTAAATAAAAGTTACCAACTGGATTTATATGCTGGGTTTATGAGTTGGTGTGAAATTGTTGGCTCCCGAAGAGATGGCTGAAGAGGTCCAGGGGAAGAGTTTCAGGTAGTTATGTGCGCATTATAGCCGGATGCGATGCTGGTGCATCTTATCCGGCCTACGGGGAGCCAGGTCGAATAAATTCGTAGGCCGAATAAGGCGTTTACGCCGCATCCGACCTATTTTAATGCTGCGTTTTCCCCGGCATTCGCGGGTCGTCTTTGTATTCGGCGGTGGCAATCCACGCCGCGCAAAACAACGTCAGACGGGCGAAGAAGTAGAAAAATGCCATCAGCCCCAGCACGGAACCAAATGCCGCGCCAGAGGGGGATTTCATCAACGACGGCAGGGTATACGTCATCACGATTTTAATGACTTCAAAACCAATCGCCGCGATGAATGTCCCGCGAATCAGCGCCTTTCTACGCGGGCGATGACGCGGAAGACGCCAGAAGATCCAGAAGAAAAGCAGATAGTTGGCGAAGATAGAAATCGCCATGCCAATCAAGCGCCACGTCGGTTTCAGCCACTCAATACTGTTAAGGTGCAGGGCGCTAATAATCATTTGCTGCGCCGAACCGGCAACCGAGGTTATTGAAAGCGTGACAATCAGCGCAATCAATAAACCAATTAGCGAAATAAAATCACGCAGATACTTAACCCAAAACTTCTCCTGATCTTGCGGTGAACGTTCCCAAACATCACGCGATTGAGCGCGAATTGCTTCACGCAAATTTCCCATCCAGTTAATCCCGGAATAAAGCGCAACCGCCAGGCCGACAAGCCCTACGGTCGTACGCTGCTGAACGGCGGTGTTGATGGTATTTTTCAATGTGGCCGCCAGCGTCGGATCGCTGATGTTTTGCAGAATTTTGTCGAAGATATCCTGCAGCAGCATCGGATGGGAGGCCAGCACAAAGCCCCCTGCGGCAAACGACACCATCAAAATCGGGATCATCGATAAAAACGAGAAATAAGTGATTGCCGCGCCAAACTGGTTACCCAGCCGATCATTGAAGCGTTCTGTCGCGCGTATCAGGTGCGCGATGATGGGTTGACGTTGGACTTTCCCGGCAGTGGTGGTAACGGTTTCCAACGCCTGACTGACTTTGCTGCCTTTATCGCTATTATCCAGATGTTTAATTTGCTCGTGCTCCAGATCCTGGGTGGGACGTTTGATCTCGTTTTCCTGCGTCATCCGCTCTTTAGTCCTTCTGTCGTTGTCTGTCTTAAAAAGTATAGTCGGTCAGTCCAGGTGCTCTTTTATTACGCCAGCCAGCCACTGCATAAACAGATTTACACGGCGGGAAAGCTCCCGACGCTGGGGATAAACCAGAGAAATGGATAGCGGCTCGGCGCGGCAGTTGGGCAACACTTCAATAAGCCGCCCGGCGCGTAGGGCTTCGCGTACGGCGACGCGGGGGATTTGAATGATACCCAGACCCGCCAGGCCGGCGGCGAAATAGGTTTCGCTACTGTTTACCGTCAACATGCCGCCGGACTTAAACCACTGGACGCCATTACTGGTGGCAACCTCAAAACCTAATGGATGCGCGCCCAAATGCGGCGTGTAATGCACCACCGCGTGCGAAGTCAGATCGTCCACACTTTGCGGATAACCAAAACGCGTCAGATAGTGCGGGCTGGCACAGTTGACCATCGTCAGTTTGCCGAGGGGGCGGGTAATAATACCCTCGTCGGGCAACGAGCCCGTGCGCATCACGCAATCATAGCCATCACGAAGAATATCAATCGCCCGGTCACTGCTACTTAATTCCAGTTCAATCCCTGGGTACTGATGAAGAAATTCTGGCAGGCGCGGCAGCAACAGGTTTTTCGCAATTCCGAGCGGGATATCGACGCGTAATTTGCCGCTGATGCTGGTGGTATCCTGCTGAAACAGGCCGTCCAGTTCGTTGAGATTACTCAACACATCTTTCGCTCGTTGGTAATAGGTCATGCCGTCGGGGGTAAGTTTGACTCGCCGCGTAGTGCGATGCAGCAACTGGGTGCCAAGCTGATGTTCCAGTGCCTGTATCTGGCGCGAAACACTTCCCTTTGGCAAAGCAAAGAAATCCGCTGCACGGGAAAAACTTTCCAGCTCAGCGACCTTAATGAACAACTGCATTGCGTGAATTTTATCCATTTCTTTGACCGATTGTTGTTCACAGCGAAACAGTAACGCGCATAGCGCATTATTTATTGTTTTTTCTAGCATCTAATGCAAGGTTTCACAATGTAGTAATGATTAATACCGGTATTTTTTAGAAGGAAATGTCTGATTAGCTGCATGGAAAAGGAAAATTAACGCTTGAAAGACTGTCTTTTCAGCAATTTCCTGCAAAATAGTAAATGTAGTATTGGCTATTCGTGCGCAATTTAATCGTTTTGCGGTCAGGTATTTAGCCAGCTCTCGCGAAAATCACGGTTTATTTGAATGGCGGCCAGACGAAGATATAAGGATATCCTCAAAAATGTTTTAAATAATGCCCTCGACATGTAATTTCAGGCCGTCAGCTGTAACTATTTATATCGGTAACTATTTTCCACATTGCATAACTGTAGAATGGCTACCGCCAAATGGCGAATTCTTATTTTGCCTCTCGGGTAATACCCTTCCCCTACTTAAGAGTTTTAACGTATCCAGGTGGAGATTCAGTAATGCATATAATCATGTTTGACAGGCAGTCAATATTTATTCACGGAATGAAAATCAGTTTACAGCAGCGTATTCCAGGAGTGAGTATTCAGGGCGTCGATCAGGCAGATGAACTGTGGCAAAAACTGGAAAGCTCCCCTGAAGCCTTAGTCATGCTTGATGGCGATCAGGATGGTGAGTTTTGCTACTGGTTACTGCAAAAAACCGTAGTACAATTTCCTGATGTTAAAGTGTTGATAACGGCGACAGATTGCAGCAAACGATGGTTACAGGAAGTTATCCATTTTAACGTGATGGCAATTGTACCGCGTGATTCAGCCGTCGAGACGTTTGCATTGGCGGTAAATAGCGCGGCGATGGGAATGATGTTTTTGCCCGGAGACTGGCGAACTACACCGGAAAAAGACACAAAAGATCTCAAATCGCTAAGCGCCCGCCAGCGGGAAATTTTAACTATGCTGGCGGCAGGTGAATCAAATAAAGAGATCGGCAGGGCGCTAAATATCAGTACCGGAACGGTTAAAGCGCATCTGGAGTCGCTTTACCGCCGCCTGGAAGTGAAAAACCGCACTCAGGCGGCGATGATGTTAAATATCGCCTCCTGAAGAGGGTAATTTTATAGCCAGCAGGTTGTTCGTGGCTGGCTGTAAAACTATTACGGTTCGCCGTACAAACCTATCAGGCGACGTACCACACCGTTGGTCCAGCCAAATCCATCCTGCAAAGGATATTCGCCCCCGCCGCCCTCACGGGGAATGCCATCGGCAATATGGTATTTCTCGATCAGTTTGTGGTGTTCCAGGTAAAACTGGTTCACTGTCTTCAGCCAGCTACGCGCGATTTCATCACCCAGATAGTCATCGCCGTACATTTTAAATCCCTGAATCGCCATCCACTGCAATGGCGCCCAGCCGTTGGGTTTATCCCACTGTTCTCCGGTTTCATACTCGCTCGCCAGAATCCCTCCCGGCGTCAGTAAACGGCTACGTACGGCGTTTGCCAGGCGGTCTGCCTGTTCGTGATTCGCCATGCCCACGTATAACGGCACAATAGCGGCAGCGGAAAAGAGGGCTAACTGCTCGCGCCGCCAGTCGTAATCGCGGTAGATGCCGTTTTCATCATCCCAGAGATAACGGTTAACTGCATCGCGGCGGGCGTTGGCTTTCTGGCGGAACAGCGTTTCCGTCTCTTTCTCACCTTTCAGCGCCGAGATGTTGGCAATGGCGCTCTCCAGTTTAAACAGGAAAGCATTAAGGTCGATGGGGATGAATTGGGTAGTGCGAATGCTTGCCAGACGGCCCGCGTCACGTAGCCAGCGTGATGAGTAATCCCAGCCAGAAGCGGCACCTGCGCGTAAATCGCGATACACCTCGTTAGGCGGGCGACCGGAGTGTTTCGCGGTTTCCACATCTTCCAGCCAGGATTCATCGCGCGGCGTGTCGCGGTCATCCCAATAACGATTTAGCAGGGCACCGTCCGGCATCCGCACCACATGGCGATAGGCCTGATTCGGAATCAGTGATTCTGCGCCGTCCATCCAGAAGGCATATTCCATTTTTAGATGATCAAGGTAACGGCGTGCACCGCGCACACCATCTTCTTCAAATAGCTCTACCATTAACGCAAAAACCGGTGGCTGCGAGCGGCTCAAATAATAGGTGCGGTTGCCGTTGGGGATGTGGCCATAGTTTTCTATCATCCAGGCGAAGTTGTCGGCCATACATTTCAGTAAATCCTCACGCCCGCTCTCTGCCAGCCCCAGCATGGTGAAATAGGAATCCCAGTAGTAGGTTTCGCTAAAACGGCCCCCTGGGACAATGTACGATTGCGGTAGCGCCAGCAGGGAAGACCAGGGAATATGATCCTGGGGTTCGCGGGTTAACACCGGCCACAGCTGGTCGATATGCTCTTTCAGTGAGTTTTGCGGGTCCGATACATACTCGCTGGAGTAGACTTCCGGCTGCCAGAAGTGCTTTTCAACAAACTGGCGTAAGTCGAAATCGCGATGACGGCGCACTTTACGATAGCGGATTAAGATATCCAGCGGGTCCATTTTGGGGGCGCAGTCAGGGAAGGTTTTGCTGTCAGGGAAAATTTTCGCCGACTGGACATGCTCGAACAGTTCGAGATAACGATCGGCAGGGGTCAGTGCATCAGAGGCGGGTAGCCCCTCAATCATCTCGGGTTCTGGCTCTGCCTCCATCATCTCATCCAGTTTTAATTCATACGGATCCAGCTCATAGCAGAGATCGACTTCGATCATCCGTTCATCTGGATTAAGGTTTTGAATTTTCTGATTGAGCATAAGGATCCGACCTCCGAAATTCGTCTCTAATTATCGGGCTTTCCTTTAAGAGTAGTCATTCGCTACGGTCGATGGGGGATGAAGTGTGCGGAAGATCACGTTTATTAATGTGTCAAAAAATATAACTCCTTAATATACAAAGAAAATGAGTGATAAACGTTTTTTTGCAAAATTTCATTTTCGGAACATTCACGCACTCTATGATAAAAGCAAGTACATCGTTGTTGTTACAAATAAGAGTAGCGGTTATCTGTGTAAGAATGCCGAAGGAAGTAAAATCTATTTGGTAATTAAAGAAATAACAGGCATTCCTCAATTATATATTTGAAATTAATTTGGTAATTTCTGGTGTAAATATTAATAGTGCTCTTTTATTATATAAATAAATCAATTTTATGCTTAGGATTTTGTTATTTAAATTATACCCGTAACCCCTTGCGCCCATTCCAGATAAATCCTACTTTTTTATTGCCTTCAAATAAATTTAAGGAGTTCGAAATGGACCAGAAGCTGTTAACGGATTTCCGCTCAGAACTACTCGACTCGCGTTTTGGCGCGAAGGCAATTTCTACTATCGCGGAATCTAAACATTTTCCGCTGCATGAAATGCGTGATGATGTCGCATTTCAAATTATCAATGATGAATTATTTCTCGACGGTAACGCGCGTCAGAATCTGGCAACTTTTTGCCAGACCTGGGACGACGAAAATGTCCATAAATTGATGGATCTGTCGATCAACAAAAACTGGATCGACAAAGAAGAATATCCGCAATCCGCAGCCATCGACCTGCGCTGTGTAAATATGGTTGCTGACCTGTGGCACGCGCCTGCACCGAAAAACGGCCAGGCCGTTGGCACCAACACCATTGGTTCTTCCGAGGCCTGTATGCTCGGCGGGATGGCGATGAAATGGCGTTGGCGCAAGCGTATGGAAGCCGCAGGTAAGCCAACCAATAAACCTAATCTGGTCTGCGGTCCGGTGCAAATCTGCTGGCATAAATTTGCCCGCTACTGGGATGTCGAGCTGCGTGAGATCCCTATGCGTCCCGGTCAGCTATTCATGGATCCGAAACGCATGATTGAGGCCTGCGACGAAAACACGATCGGCGTGGTGCCGACTTTCGGCGTGACCTATACCGGTAACTATGAATTCCCGCAACCACTGCACGATGCACTGGATAAA
>NZ_RHJR01000013.1:0-26110 GCF_004212325.1 Escherichia sp. E13S3 | reverse complement strand
TGAAGGCGGCCGTACCGTTGGTGCGGGCGTTGTTGCTAAAGTTCTGAGCTAATTACGCGTTAATTAGTTTCGAATTAAAAAGGGCGCTTAGGCGCCCTTTTTGCTGCCCGTAATTTGAGTTCGAAATATTTAGTCGTAATTTCGCTCGCTGAACTGTGGCGCAAATAAAACTGTGCTATTGTAATCATAACTATTCTCATTTACACTTTGCGCAGAATTTGAACGGGAGTAATCATGTACGTTTGTTTGTGTAATGGTGTAAGTGACAAAAAAATTCGCCAGGCAGTCCGTCAGTTTCATCCTCAGTCTTTCCAACAATTACGCAAGTTTATTCCTGTGGGGAATCAATGCGGTAAGTGCATTCGCGCCGCACGCGAAGTGATGCAGGACGAGTTGATGCAGATGCCCGAATTTAAAGAGATTGCCTGAAGCTCACGCTTATTTTTTGACATCCCGCTAGCCCCATCTACGCTCTAATAGTGGAAGCGGAGGGACTATAAAATGAAAGGTGATGTTAAAATCATAAATTATCTCAATAAACTATTGGGAAATGAGCTTGTCGCGATCAATCAGTATTTTCTTCATGCCCGTATGTTTAAAAACTGGGGCCTGATGCGCCTTAATGATGTCGAATACCATGAATCTATCGATGAGATGAAGCACGCCGATAAATATATCGAGCGTATTTTGTTCTTAGAAGGGATCCCTAACTTACAGGATTTAGGCAAGCTAGGGATCGGTGAAGATGTCGAAGAGATGCTGCAATCCGACCTGCGATTAGAGCTGGAAGGTGCGAAGGATCTTCGTGAGGCTATCGCTTATGCCGGCAGCGTTCATGACTATGTTAGCCGCGATATGATGATCGAAATCCTTGCTGATGAAGAAGGTCATATCGACTGGCTCGAAACTGAACTGGATCTCATCGGTAAAATCGGCCTGCAAAATTATCTGCAATCACAAATTAAAGTTAAAGATTAATAGCCTGACAGCAGACTATCCCAGCCTACAATGAAACCCGCAGCTGCCAGAAATGGCCCAAAAGGCAGCGGGTTTTTTAATGATTCTTTTCCTCTCATGAGCAGACCAATAACTACGGCTCCACAAGCGAATGAGGCGGCAAGGAAAACCAGCCGTGGCAAGAAGGCCCATGTATGCCAGGCGCCAAGGGCGGCGAGAAACTTCACATCACCATAGCCTAATCCTTCTTTATGACGCAGTATGCGATATCCCCAGTAAATGACAGCGAATGTGCCGTAACCAATAATCGCCCCCCATAACGCATCGGCTAAACCGTCAGGATGACAAACCTGATAGAACAAAAGACCTGACCAGAGTAGCGGGCAGGTAAACCTGTCAGGTAACAAGCCATGCTTTGCATCCCAGAAAAACAGCAGGACTGATAAGCAAACGTACAAAATCAGAAAGGGAAGGGTAGCGACCATAAAACATCCTCTGTAATTGGAGTATCACCATCGAATAACTCCGGATACTCAGCAACAGAGAAATCGCTGGTTTGTTAACCAGGTTCCGGTGAAAAACGCTATCTTCACGACCTTACAAATTTCGTGGAATGCAGCTCGCAATCTATGCGTTGCGATTAATTTCTACCCGATGCTTGCGTCAATCTCAGATTTGCGTATAATGCGCGGGCTTGTCGTAGTTGACAGCAGGTTCAATCTGAACCTCAGTTAGCCGAATTTGGCTACCTAACAATGCTCCCAATCGGGGGGCTACGTAAGAACGGTTACACTCTCCCATCAATCGTAATGGGTCTGAGGAGTAATCATTTTCGTTTATAAAATAATTGGAGCTCTGGTCTCATGCAGAACCAAAGAATCCGTATCCGCCTGAAAGCGTTTGATCATCGTCTGATCGATCAAGCAACCGCGGAAATCGTCGAGACTGCCAAGCGCACTGGTGCGCAGGTCCGTGGTCCGATCCCGCTGCCGACACGCAAAGAGCGCTTCACTGTTCTGATCTCTCCGCACGTCAACAAAGACGCGCGCGATCAGTACGAAATCCGTACTCACTTGCGTCTGGTTGACATCGTTGAGCCAACCGAGAAAACCGTTGATGCTCTGATGCGTCTGGATCTGGCTGCCGGTGTAGACGTGCAGATCAGCCTGGGTTAATCAGGTCATTGAGCGATTGAGAGGTTGAAACAATGATTGGTTTAGTCGGTAAAAAAGTGGGTATGACCCGTATCTTCACAGAAGACGGCGTTTCTATCCCAGTAACCGTAATCGAAGTTGAAGCAAACCGCGTTACTCAGGTTAAAGACCTGGCTAACGATGGCTACCGTGCTATTCAGGTAACCACCGGTGCTAAAAAAGCTAACCGTGTGACCAAGCCTGAAGCTGGCCACTTCGCTAAAGCTGGCGTAGAAGCTGGCCGTGGTCTGTGGGAATTCCGCCTGGCTGAAGGCGAAGAGTTCACTGTAGGTCAGAGCATTAGCGTTGAACTGTTTGCTGACGTTAAAAAAGTTGACGTAACTGGCACCTCTAAAGGTAAAGGTTTCGCAGGTACCGTTAAGCGCTGGAACTTCCGTACCCAGGACGCAACCCACGGTAACTCCTTGTCTCACCGCGTTCCGGGTTCTATCGGTCAGAACCAGACTCCGGGCAAAGTGTTCAAAGGCAAGAAAATGGCAGGTCAGATGGGTAACGAACGTGTAACCGTTCAGAGCCTTGACGTAGTACGCGTTGACGCTGAGCGCAACCTGCTGCTGGTTAAAGGTGCTGTCCCGGGTGCAACCGGTAGCGACCTGATCGTTAAACCAGCTGTGAAGGCGTAAGGAGATAGCAATGGAATTAGTATTGAAAGACGCGCAGAGCGCGCTGACTGTTTCCGAAACTACCTTCGGTCGTGATTTCAACGAAGCGCTGGTTCACCAGGTTGTTGTTGCTTATGCAGCCGGTGCTCGTCAGGGTACTCGTGCTCAGAAGACTCGTGCTGAAGTAACTGGTTCCGGTAAAAAACCGTGGCGCCAGAAAGGCACCGGCCGTGCGCGTTCTGGTTCTATCAAGAGCCCGATTTGGCGTTCTGGTGGCGTGACCTTCGCTGCTCGTCCGCAGGACCACAGTCAAAAAGTTAACAAGAAGATGTACCGCGGCGCGCTGAAAAGCATCCTGTCCGAACTGGTACGTCAGGATCGTCTGATCGTTGTCGAGAAGTTCTCTGTAGAAGCACCGAAAACCAAGCTGCTGGCACAGAAACTGAAAGACATGGCTCTGGAAGATGTGCTGATCATCACCGGTGAGCTGGACGAGAACCTGTTCCTGGCTGCGCGCAACCTGCACAAGGTTGACGTACGCGATGCAACTGGTATCGACCCGGTTAGCCTGATCGCCTTCGACAAAGTCGTAATGACTGCTGATGCTGTTAAGCAAGTTGAGGAGATGCTGGCATGATTCGTGAAGAACGTCTGCTGAAGGTGCTGCGTGCACCGCACGTTTCTGAAAAAGCGTCTACTGCGATGGAAAAATCCAACACCATCGTACTCAAAGTTGCTAAAGACGCGACCAAAGCAGAAATCAAAGCTGCTGTGCAGAAACTGTTTGAAGTCGAAGTCGAAGTCGTTAACACCCTGGTAGTTAAAGGGAAAGTTAAACGTCACGGACAGCGTATCGGTCGTCGTAGCGACTGGAAAAAAGCTTACGTCACCCTGAAAGAAGGCCAGAATCTGGACTTCGTTGGCGGCGCTGAGTAAGTCGGAGGAGTAATACAATGGCAGTTGTTAAATGTAAACCGACATCTCCGGGTCGTCGCCACGTTGTTAAAGTGGTTAACCCTGAGCTGCACAAGGGCAAACCTTTTGCTCCGTTGCTGGAAAAAAACAGCAAATCCGGTGGTCGTAACAACAATGGCCGTATCACCACTCGTCATATCGGTGGTGGCCACAAGCAGGCTTACCGTATTGTTGACTTCAAACGCAACAAAGACGGTATCCCGGCAGTTGTTGAACGTCTTGAGTACGATCCGAACCGTTCCGCGAACATCGCGCTGGTTCTGTACAAAGACGGTGAACGCCGTTACATCCTGGCCCCTAAAGGCCTGAAAGCTGGCGACCAGATTCAGTCTGGCGTTGATGCTGCAATCAAACCAGGTAACACCCTGCCGATGCGCAACATCCCGGTTGGTTCTACTGTTCACAACGTAGAAATGAAACCAGGTAAAGGCGGTCAGCTGGCACGTTCCGCTGGTACTTACGTTCAGATCGTTGCTCGTGATGGTGCTTATGTCACCCTGCGTCTGCGTTCTGGTGAAATGCGTAAAGTAGAAGCAGACTGCCGTGCAACTCTGGGCGAAGTTGGCAATGCTGAGCATATGCTGCGCGTTCTGGGTAAAGCAGGTGCTGCACGCTGGCGTGGTGTTCGTCCGACCGTTCGCGGTACCGCGATGAACCCGGTAGACCACCCACATGGTGGTGGTGAAGGTCGTAACTTTGGTAAGCACCCGGTAACTCCGTGGGGCGTTCAGACCAAAGGTAAGAAGACCCGCAGCAACAAGCGTACTGATAAATTCATCGTACGTCGCCGTAGCAAATAATTTTAGAGGATAAGCCATGCCACGTTCTCTCAAGAAAGGTCCTTTTATTGACCTGCACTTGCTGAAGAAGGTAGAGAAAGCGGTGGAAAGCGGAGACAAGAAGCCCCTGCGCACTTGGTCCCGTCGTTCAACGATCTTTCCTAACATGATCGGTTTGACCATCGCTGTCCATAATGGTCGTCAGCACGTTCCGGTATTTGTAACCGACGAAATGGTCGGCCACAAACTGGGTGAATTCGCACCGACTCGTACTTATCGCGGCCACGCTGCTGATAAAAAAGCGAAAAAGAAATAAGGTAGGAGGAAGAGATGGAAACTATCGCTAAACATCGCCATGCTCGTTCTTCTGCTCAGAAGGTTCGCCTTGTTGCTGACCTGATTCGCGGTAAGAAAGTGTCGCAGGCTCTGGATATTTTGACCTACACCAACAAGAAAGCGGCTGTACTGGTCAAGAAAGTTCTGGAATCTGCCATTGCTAACGCTGAACACAACGATGGCGCTGACATTGACGATCTGAAAGTTACGAAAATTTTCGTAGACGAAGGCCCGAGCATGAAGCGCATTATGCCGCGTGCAAAAGGTCGTGCAGATCGCATCCTGAAGCGCACCAGCCACATCACTGTGGTTGTGTCCGATCGCTGAGACTCTGGAGACTAGCAATGGGTCAGAAAGTACATCCTAATGGTATTCGCCTGGGTATTGTAAAACCATGGAACTCTACCTGGTTTGCGAACACCAAAGAATTCGCTGACAACCTGGACAGCGATTTTAAAGTACGTCAGTACCTGACAAAGGAACTGGCTAAAGCGTCCGTATCTCGTATCGTTATCGAGCGTCCGGCTAAGAGCATTCGTGTAACCATTCACACTGCTCGCCCGGGTATCGTTATCGGTAAAAAAGGTGAAGACGTAGAAAAACTGCGTAAGGTCGTAGCGGACATCGCTGGCGTTCCTGCACAGATCAACATCGCCGAAGTTCGTAAGCCTGAACTGGACGCAAAACTGGTTGCTGACAGCATCACTTCTCAGCTGGAACGTCGCGTTATGTTCCGTCGTGCTATGAAGCGTGCTGTACAGAACGCAATGCGTCTGGGCGCTAAAGGTATTAAAGTTGAAGTTAGCGGCCGTCTGGGCGGCGCGGAAATCGCACGTACCGAATGGTACCGCGAAGGTCGCGTACCGCTGCACACTCTGCGTGCTGACATCGACTACAACACCTCTGAAGCGCACACCACTTACGGTGTAATCGGCGTTAAAGTGTGGATCTTCAAAGGCGAGATCCTGGGTGGTATGGCTGCTGTTGAACAACCGGAAAAACCGGCTGCTCAGCCTAAAAAGCAGCAGCGTAAAGGCCGTAAATAAGGAGCGTCGCTGATGTTACAACCAAAGCGTACAAAATTCCGTAAAATGCACAAAGGCCGTAACCGCGGTCTGGCGCAGGGTACGGATGTTAGCTTCGGCAGCTTCGGTCTGAAAGCTGTTGGCCGTGGTCGTCTGACTGCACGTCAGATCGAAGCAGCACGTCGTGCTATGACCCGTGCAGTTAAGCGTCAAGGTAAGATCTGGATCCGTGTGTTCCCGGACAAACCGATCACTGAAAAGCCGCTGGCAGTGCGTATGGGTAAAGGTAAAGGTAACGTGGAGTATTGGGTTGCCTTGATTCAGCCGGGTAAAGTCCTGTATGAAATGGACGGTGTTCCGGAAGAGCTGGCCCGTGAAGCATTCAAGCTGGCAGCAGCGAAACTGCCGATTAAAACCACCTTTGTAACTAAGACGGTGATGTAATGAAAGCAAAAGAGCTGCGTGAGAAGAGCGTTGAAGAGCTGAACACCGAGCTGCTGAACCTGCTGCGTGAGCAGTTCAACCTGCGTATGCAGGCTGCAAGTGGCCAGCTGCAACAGTCTCACCTGTTGAAGCAAGTGCGTCGCGATGTCGCACGCGTTAAGACTTTACTGAACGAGAAGGCGGGTGCGTAATGACCGATAAAATCCGTACTCTGCAAGGTCGCGTTGTTAGCGACAAAATGGAGAAATCCATTGTTGTTGCTATCGAACGTTTTGTGAAACACCCGATCTACGGTAAATTCATCAAGCGTACGACCAAACTGCACGTACATGACGAGAACAACGAATGCGGTATCGGTGACGTGGTTGAAATCCGCGAATGCCGTCCGCTGTCCAAGACTAAATCCTGGACGCTGGTTCGCGTTGTAGAGAAAGCGGTTCTGTAATACAGTACACTCTCTCGATACGAATAAACGGCTCAGAAATGAGCCGTTTATTTTTTCTACCCATATCCTTGAAGCGGTGTTATAATGCCGCGCCCTCGATATGGGGATTTTTAACGACCTGATTTTCGGGTCTCAGTAGTAGTTGACATTAGCGGAGCACTAAAATGATCCAAGAACAGACTATGCTGAACGTCGCCGACAACTCCGGTGCACGTCGCGTAATGTGTATCAAGGTTCTGGGTGGCTCGCACCGTCGCTACGCAGGCGTAGGCGACATCATCAAGATCACCATCAAAGAAGCAATTCCGCGTGGTAAGGTCAAAAAAGGTGATGTGCTGAAGGCGGTAGTGGTGCGCACCAAGAAGGGTGTTCGTCGCCCGGACGGTTCTGTCATTCGCTTCGATGGTAATGCTTGTGTTCTTCTGAACAACAACAGCGAGCAGCCTATCGGTACGCGTATTTTTGGGCCGGTAACTCGTGAGCTTCGTAGTGAGAAGTTCATGAAAATTATCTCTCTGGCACCAGAAGTACTCTAAGGAGCGAATCATGGCAGCGAAAATCCGTCGTGATGACGAAGTTATCGTGTTAACCGGTAAAGATAAAGGTAAACGCGGTAAAGTTAAGAATGTCCTGTCTTCCGGCAAGGTCATTGTTGAAGGTATCAACCTGGTTAAGAAACATCAGAAGCCGGTTCCGGCCCTGAACCAACCGGGTGGCATCGTTGAAAAAGAAGCCGCTATTCAGGTTTCCAACGTAGCAATCTTCAATGCGGCAACCGGCAAGGCTGACCGTGTAGGCTTTAGATTCGAAGACGGCAAAAAAGTCCGTTTCTTCAAGTCTAACAGCGAAACTATCAAGTAATTTGGAGTAGTACGATGGCGAAACTGCATGATTACTACAAAGACGAAGTAGTTAAAAAACTCATGACTGAGTTTAACTACAATTCTGTCATGCAAGTCCCTCGGGTCGAGAAGATCACCCTGAACATGGGTGTTGGTGAAGCGATCGCTGACAAAAAACTGCTGGATAACGCAGCAGCAGACCTGGCAGCAATCTCCGGTCAAAAACCGCTGATCACCAAAGCACGCAAATCTGTTGCAGGCTTCAAAATCCGTCAGGGCTATCCGATCGGCTGTAAAGTAACTCTGCGTGGCGAACGCATGTGGGAGTTCTTTGAGCGCCTGATCACTATTGCTGTACCGCGTATCCGTGACTTCCGTGGCTTGTCCGCTAAGTCTTTCGACGGTCGTGGTAACTACAGCATGGGTGTCCGTGAGCAGATCATCTTCCCAGAAATCGACTACGATAAAG
Organism: Escherichia sp. E13S3; assembly: GCF_004212325.1. NCBI lineage: Bacteria > Pseudomonadati > Pseudomonadota > Gammaproteobacteria > Enterobacterales > Enterobacteriaceae > Escherichia > Escherichia sp. E13S3. Next base: position 18,022 of record NZ_RHJR01000013.1, on the reverse strand, counting down.
TCGACCGCGTTCGTGGTTTGGATATTACCATTACCACTACTGCGAAATCTGACGAAGAAGGCCGTGCTCTGCTGGCTGCCTTTGACTTCCCGTTCCGCAAGTAAGGTAGGGTTACTAAATGGCTAAGCAATCAATGAAAGCACGCGAAGTAAAACGCGTAGCTTTAGCTGATAAATACTTCGCGAAACGCGCTGAACTGAAAGCGATCATCTCTGATGTGAACGCTTCCGACGAAGATCGTTGGAATGCTGTTCTCAAGCTGCAGACTCTGCCGCGTGATTCCAGCCCGTCTCGTCAGCGTAACCGCTGCCGTCAAACAGGTCGTCCGCATGGTTTCCTGCGGAAGTTCGGGTTGAGCCGTATTAAGGTCCGTGAAGCCGCTATGCGCGGTGAAATCCCGGGTCTGAAAAAGGCTAGCTGGTAATTGTCACCAATTGAATCACGGGAGTAAAGACAGATGAGCATGCAAGATCCGATCGCGGATATGCTGACCCGTATCCGTAACGGTCAGGCCGCGAACAAAGCTGCGGTCACCATGCCTTCCTCCAAGCTGAAAGTGGCAATCGCCAACGTGCTGAAGGAAGAAGGTTTTATTGAAGATTTTAAAGTTGAAGGCGACACCAAGCCTGAACTGGAACTTACTCTGAAGTATTTCCAGGGCAAAGCTGTTGTAGAAAGCATTCAGCGTGTCAGCCGCCCAGGTCTGCGCATCTATAAACGTAAAGATGAGCTGCCGAAAGTTATGGCGGGTCTGGGTATCGCAGTTGTTTCTACCTCTAAAGGTGTTATGACTGATCGTGCAGCGCGCCAGGCTGGTCTTGGTGGCGAAATTATCTGCTACGTAGCCTAATCGGAGGAAAAAATGTCTCGTGTTGCTAAAGCACCGGTCGTTGTTCCTGCCGGCGTTGATGTAAAAATCAACGGTCAGGTTATTACGATCAAAGGTAAAAACGGCGAGCTGACTCGTACTCTCAACGATGCTGTTGAAGTTAAACATGCAGATAATACCCTGACCTTCGGTCCGCGTGATGGTTACGCAGACGGTTGGGCTCAGGCTGGTACCGCGCGTGCCCTGCTGAACTCAATGGTTATCGGTGTTACCGAAGGCTTCACTAAGAAGCTGCAGCTGGTTGGTGTAGGTTACCGTGCAGCGGTTAAAGGCAATGTGATTAACCTGTCTCTGGGTTTCTCTCATCCTGTTGACCATCAGCTGCCTGCGGGTATCACTGCTGAATGTCCGACTCAGACTGAAATCGTGCTGAAAGGCGCTGATAAGCAGATGATCGGCCAGGTTGCAGCGGATCTGCGCGCCTACCGTCGTCCTGAGCCTTACAAAGGCAAGGGTGTTCGTTACGCCGACGAAGTCGTGCGTACCAAAGAGGCTAAGAAGAAGTAAGGTAACACTATGGATAAGAAATCTGCTCGTATCCGTCGTGCGACCCGCGCACGCCGCAAGCTCCAGGAGCTGGGCGCAACTCGCCTGGTGGTACATCGTACCCCGCGTCACATTTACGCACAGGTAATTGCACCGAACGGTTCTGAAGTTCTGGTAGCTGCTTCTACTGTAGAAAAAGCTATCGCTGAACAACTGAAGTACACCGGTAACAAAGACGCGGCTGCAGCTGTGGGTAAAGCTGTCGCTGAACGCGCTCTGGAAAAAGGCATCAAAGATGTATCCTTTGACCGTTCCGGGTTCCAATATCATGGTCGTGTCCAGGCACTGGCAGATGCTGCCCGTGAAGCTGGCCTTCAGTTCTAAGGTAGAGGTGTAAGATGGCTCACATCGAAAAACAAGCTGGCGAACTGCAGGAAAAGCTGATCGCGGTAAACCGCGTATCTAAAACCGTTAAAGGTGGTCGTATTTTCTCCTTCACAGCTCTGACTGTAGTTGGCGATGGTAACGGTCGCGTTGGTTTTGGTTACGGTAAAGCGCGTGAAGTTCCAGCAGCGATCCAGAAAGCGATGGAAAAAGCCCGTCGCAATATGATTAACGTCGCGCTGAATAACGGCACTCTGCAACACCCTGTTAAAGGTGTTCATACGGGTTCTCGCGTATTCATGCAGCCGGCTTCCGAAGGTACCGGTATCATCGCCGGTGGTGCAATGCGCGCCGTTCTGGAAGTCGCTGGGGTTCATAACGTTCTGGCTAAAGCGTATGGTTCCACCAACCCGATTAACGTGGTTCGTGCAACTATCGATGGCCTAGAAAATATGAATTCTCCAGAAATGGTCGCTGCCAAGCGTGGTAAATCCGTTGAAGAAATTCTGGGGAAATAAACCATGGCAAAGACTATTAAAATTACTCAAACCCGCAGTGCAATCGGTCGTCTGCCGAAACACAAGGCAACGCTGCTTGGCCTGGGTCTGCGTCGTATTGGTCACACCGTAGAGCGCGAGGATACTCCTGCTATTCGCGGTATGATCAACGCGGTTTCCTTCATGGTTAAAGTTGAGGAGTAAGAGATGCGTTTAAATACTCTGTCTCCGGCCGAAGGCTCCAAAAAGGCGGGTAAACGCCTGGGTCGTGGTATCGGTTCTGGCCTCGGTAAAACCGGTGGTCGTGGTCACAAAGGTCAGAAATCTCGTTCTGGCGGTGGCGTACGTCGCGGTTTCGAGGGTGGTCAGATGCCTCTGTACCGTCGTCTGCCGAAATTCGGCTTCACTTCTCGTAAAGCAGCGATTACAGCCGAAGTTCGTCTGTCTGACCTGGCTAAAGTAGAAGGCGGTGTTGTAGACCTGAACACGCTGAAAGCGGCTAACATTATCGGTATCCAGATCGAGTTCGCGAAAGTGATCCTGGCTGGCGAAGTAACGACTCCGGTAACTGTTCGTGGCCTGCGTGTTACTAAAGGCGCTCGTGCTGCTATCGAAGCTGCTGGCGGTAAAATCGAGGAATAAGTAGCAGATGGCTAAACAACCGGGATTAGATTTTCAAAGTGCCAAAGGTGGCTTAGGCGAGCTGAAACGCAGACTGCTGTTTGTTATCGGTGCGCTGATTGTGTTCCGTATTGGCTCTTTTATTCCGATCCCTGGTATTGATGCCGCTGTACTTGCCAAACTGCTTGAGCAACAGCGAGGCACCATCATTGAGATGTTTAACATGTTCTCTGGTGGTGCTCTCAGCCGTGCTTCTATCTTTGCTCTGGGGATCATGCCGTATATTTCGGCGTCGATCATTATCCAGCTGCTGACGGTGGTTCACCCAACGTTGGCAGAAATTAAGAAAGAAGGGGAGTCTGGTCGTCGTAAGATCAGCCAGTACACCCGTTACGGTACTCTGGTGCTGGCAATATTCCAGTCGATCGGTATTGCTACCGGTCTGCCGAATATGCCTGGTATGCAAGGCCTGGTTATTAACCCGGGCTTTGCATTCTACTTCACCGCTGTTGTAAGTCTGGTCACAGGAACGATGTTCCTGATGTGGTTGGGCGAACAGATCACTGAACGAGGTATCGGCAACGGTATTTCAATCATTATCTTCGCCGGTATTGTCGCGGGACTCCCGCCAGCCATTGCCCATACTATCGAGCAAGCGCGTCAAGGCGACCTGCACTTCCTCGTGTTGCTGTTGGTTGCAGTATTAGTATTTGCAGTGACGTTCTTTGTTGTATTTGTTGAGCGTGGTCAACGCCGCATTGTGGTAAACTACGCAAAACGTCAGCAAGGTCGTCGTGTCTATGCTGCACAGAGCACACATTTACCGCTGAAAGTGAATATGGCGGGGGTAATCCCGGCAATCTTCGCTTCCAGTATTATTCTGTTCCCGGCTACCATCGCGTCATGGTTCGGGGGCGGTACTGGTTGGAACTGGCTGACAACAATTTCGCTGTATTTGCAGCCTGGGCAACCGCTTTATGTGTTACTCTATGCGTCTGCAATCATCTTCTTCTGTTTCTTCTACACGGCGTTGGTTTTCAACCCGCGTGAAACAGCAGATAACCTGAAGAAGTCCGGTGCATTTGTACCAGGAATTCGTCCGGGAGAGCAAACGGCGAAGTATATCGATAAAGTAATGACCCGCCTGACCCTGGTTGGTGCGCTGTACATTACCTTTATCTGCCTGATCCCGGAGTTCATGCGTGATGCAATGAAAGTACCGTTCTACTTCGGTGGGACCTCACTGCTTATCGTTGTTGTCGTGATTATGGACTTTATGGCTCAAGTGCAAACTCTGATGATGTCCAGTCAGTATGAGTCTGCATTGAAGAAGGCGAACCTGAAAGGCTACGGCCGATAATTGGTCGCCCGAGAAGTTACGGAGAGTAAAAATGAAAGTTCGTGCTTCCGTCAAGAAATTATGCCGTAACTGCAAAATCGTTAAGCGTGATGGTGTCATCCGTGTGATTTGCAGTGCCGAGCCGAAGCATAAACAGCGCCAAGGCTGATTTATTCGCATATTTTTCTTGCAAAGTTGGGTTGAGCTGGCTAGATTAGCCAGCCAATCTTTTGTATGTCTGTGCGTTTCCATTTGAGTATCCTGAAAACGGGCTTTTCAGCATGGAACGTACATATTAAATAGTAGGAGTGCATAGTGGCCCGTATAGCAGGCATTAACATTCCTGATCATAAGCATGCCGTAATCGCATTAACTTCGATTTATGGCGTCGGCAAGACCCGTTCTAAAGCCATCCTGGCTGCAGCGGGTATCGCTGAAGATGTTAAGATCAGTGAGCTGTCTGAAGGACAAATCGACACGCTGCGTGACGAAGTTGCCAAATTTGTCGTTGAAGGTGATCTGCGCCGTGAAATCAGCATGAGCATCAAGCGCCTGATGGATCTTGGTTGCTATCGCGGTTTGCGTCATCGTCGTGGTCTACCGGTTCGCGGTCAGCGTACCAAGACCAACGCACGTACCCGTAAGGGTCCGCGCAAACCGATCAAGAAATAATCGGGGTGATTGAATAATGGCAAAGGCACCAATTCGTGCACGTAAACGTGTAAGAAAACAAGTCTCTGACGGCGTGGCTCATATCCATGCTTCTTTCAACAACACCATCGTGACTATCACTGATCGTCAGGGTAACGCGTTGGGTTGGGCAACAGCCGGTGGTTCCGGTTTCCGTGGTTCTCGCAAATCCACTCCGTTTGCAGCTCAGGTTGCAGCAGAGCGTTGCGCTGACGCCGTGAAAGAATACGGCATCAAGAATCTGGAAGTTATGGTTAAAGGTCCGGGTCCAGGCCGCGAATCTACTATTCGTGCTCTGAACGCCGCAGGTTTCCGCATCACTAACATTACTGATGTGACTCCGATCCCTCATAACGGTTGTCGTCCGCCGAAAAAACGTCGCGTATAACGCTTCGTTTTCCAGGTTTGTTGGAGAAAGAAAATGGCAAGATATTTGGGTCCTAAGCTCAAGCTGAGCCGTCGTGAGGGCACCGACTTATTCCTTAAGTCTGGCGTTCGCGCGATCGATACCAAGTGTAAAATTGAACAAGCTCCTGGCCAGCACGGTGCGCGTAAACCGCGTCTGTCTGACTATGGTGTGCAGTTGCGTGAAAAGCAAAAAGTTCGCCGTATCTATGGTGTGCTGGAGCGTCAGTTCCGTAACTACTACAAAGAAGCAGCACGTCTGAAAGGCAACACCGGTGAAAACCTGTTGGCTCTGCTGGAAGGTCGTCTGGACAACGTTGTATACCGTATGGGCTTCGGTGCCACTCGTGCAGAAGCACGTCAGCTGGTTAGCCATAAAGCAATTATGGTAAACGGTCGTGTTGTTAACATCGCTTCTTATCAGGTTAGTCCGAATGACGTTGTAAGCATTCGTGAGAAAGCGAAGAAGCAGTCTCGCGTGAAAGCCGCTCTGGAGCTGGCTGAGCAGCGTGAAAAGCCAACCTGGCTGGAAGTTGATGCTGGCAAGATGGAAGGTACGTTTAAGCGTAAGCCGGAGCGTTCTGATCTGTCTGCGGACATTAACGAACACCTGATCGTCGAGCTTTACTCCAAGTAAAGCTTAGTACCAAAGAGAGGACACAATGCAGGGTTCTGTGACAGAGTTTCTAAAACCGCGCCTGGTTGATATCGAGCAAGTGAGTTCGACGCACGCCAAGGTGACCCTTGAGCCTTTAGAGCGTGGCTTTGGCCATACTCTGGGTAACGCACTGCGCCGTATTCTGCTCTCATCGATGCCGGGTTGCGCGGTGACCGAGGTTGAGATTGATGGTGTACTACATGAGTACAGCACCAAAGAAGGCGTTCAGGAAGATATCCTGGAAATCCTGCTCAACCTGAAAGGGCTGGCGGTGAGAGTTCAGGGCAAAGATGAAGTTATTCTTACCTTGAATAAATCTGGCATTGGCCCTGTGACTGCAGCCGATATCACCCACGACGGTGATGTCGAAATCGTCAAGCCGCAGCACGTGATCTGCCACCTGACCGATGAGAACGCGTCTATTAGCATGCGTATCAAAGTTCAGCGCGGTCGTGGTTATGTGCCGGCTTCTACCCGAATTCATTCGGAAGAAGATGAGCGCCCAATCGGCCGTCTGCTGGTCGACGCATGCTACAGCCCTGTAGAGCGTATTGCCTACAATGTTGAAGCAGCGCGTGTAGAACAGCGTACCGACCTGGACAAGCTGGTCATCGAAATGGAAACCAACGGCACAATCGATCCTGAAGAGGCGATTCGTCGTGCGGCAACCATTCTGGCTGAACAACTGGAAGCTTTCGTTGACTTACGTGATGTACGTCAGCCGGAAGTGAAAGAAGAGAAACCAGAGTTCGATCCGATCCTGCTGCGCCCTGTTGACGATCTGGAATTGACTGTCCGCTCTGCTAACTGCCTTAAAGCAGAAGCTATCCACTATATCGGTGATCTGGTACAACGTACCGAGGTTGAGCTCCTTAAAACGCCTAACCTTGGTAAAAAATCTCTTACTGAGATTAAAGACGTGCTGGCTTCCCGTGGACTGTCTCTGGGTATGCGCCTGGAAAACTGGCCACCGGCAAGCATCGCTGACGAGTAACCGGATCACAGGTTAAGGTTTTACTGAGAAGGATAAGGTCATGCGCCATCGTAAGAGTGGTCGTCAACTGAACCGCAACAGCAGCCATCGCCAGGCTATGTTCCGCAATATGGCAGGTTCACTGGTTCGTCATGAAATCATCAAGACGACTCTGCCTAAAGCGAAAGAGCTGCGCCGCGTAGTTGAGCCGCTGATTACTCTTGCCAAGACTGATAGCGTTGCTAATCGTCGTCTGGCATTCGCCCGTACTCGTGATAACGAGATCGTGGCAAAACTGTTTAACGAACTGGGCCCGCGTTTCGCGAGCCGTGCCGGTGGTTACACTCGTATTCTGAAGTGTGGCTTCCGTGCAGGCGACAACGCGCCGATGGCTTACATCGAGCTGGTTGATCGTTCAGAGAAAGCAGAAGCTGCTGCAGAGTAATCTGAAGCAACGTAAAAAAACCCGCCCCGGCGGGTTTTTTTATATCTGTAGTATCCCCACTTATCTACAATAGCTGTACTCTTTTTGTTCATCCCCAGGAGTATTTATGTGGTTACTTGACCAGTGGGCAGAGCGCCATATTACTGAAGCACAGGCTAAAGGTGAGTTTGAAAATCTCCCAGGCAGTGGTGAACCATTAATCCTGGAAGATGACACACACGTGCCGCCGGAACTGCGTGCGGGCTATCGCTTGTTAAAGAATTCCGGCTGTTTACCGCCAGAACTTGAGCAGCGGAAGGAAGCAATTCAGCTTTTGGATATTCTCAGAGGCATTCGTCAGGATGATCCGAAATATCAAGAGGTTAGCCGCCAGTTATCTTTACTGGAGTTAAAACTGCGGCAGGCAGGTTTGAGCACTGAATTTTTACGTGGCGAATATGCAGATAAGCTTCTGAATAAAATTAATGACAACTGAGAGATAATTTATGTATCGCATTGGTGAGTTGGCAAAACTGGCAGAAGTTACGCCCGACACAATACGTTATTACGAAAAACAGCAGATGATGGATCATGAAGTTCGTACGGTAGGAGGCTTTCGTCTGTATACCGAAAGCGATCTCCAACGGTTGAAATTTATTCGGCATGCCAGACAACTTGGTTTCAGTCTCGAGTCGATCCGCGAGTTGCTGTCGATCCGTATCGATCCTGAACATCATACTTGTCAGGAATCAAAAGGTATTGTGCAGGAAAGATTACAGGAAGTGGAAGCGCGGATAGCCGAGTTGCAGAGCATGCAGCGTTCCTTGCAACGTCTTAACGATGCCTGTTGTGGTAGCGCCCATAGCAGCGTTTATTGCTCTATCCTTGAAGCTCTTGAACAAGGAGCCAGCGGTGTCAAAGCAGGTTGTTGATTTTTTGCACTGACGGGATTACACTCGCGCCGTTAAATAACCAACTGGAGTTTTTATGAGCCGATATCAGCATACGAAAGGGCAGATAAAGGATAATGCGATTGAAGCATTACTACATGACCCTTTGTTCAGACAGCGTGTAGAAAAAAATAAAAAAGGGAAAGGCAGTTATATGCGAAAAGGAAAACATGGCAATCGGGGTAACTGGGAGGCCAGTGGCAAGAAAGTAAATCACTTTTTTACCACTGGCCTTCTGCTTTCAGGCGCTTGTTAAGATCGGTTATTTTGCTCTTTCAGCAAATCACGAATCTCTGTCAGTAATACTTCTTCTTTAGTTGGTGCAGGTGCTGCTGCAGGTTCTTCTTTCTTACGATTCAGTTTGTTGATTAGCTTAATCGCCATAAAGATGGCAAAGGCCACAATCAGAAAATCAAAGACGTTTTGAATGAAGACACCGTAATGCATCACAACAGCAGGGATATCCCCCTGCGCATCGCGTAGCGTGACAGCAAACTGTTTAAAATCGATCCCGCCAATTAATAAGCCCAAAGGTGGCATGATGATATCGGCAACCAGCGAAGAGACGATCTTCCCGAATGCCGCACCGATAATGACACCCACCGCCAAATCCACCACGTTCCCGCGCATCGCAAATTCGCGAAATTCTTTAATAATGCTCATGTTATTCTCCCTATGAAGCCGACAACCATAAGTCTAACAAATGTTAAGCTATTTTCCTGCCAGGAATGAATTTAATTAATCCTTGATATTCAAAGGGAAATAATAAGGCGTCATTAGACGCCTTATTAATTACAAAAAGAAAGGACTTGGCTGGAAGAGTCTTTCGACGTCGGTAATAAACTTTTTATCTGTGAGGAACATAATTACGTGATCGCCTTGCTCAATGCGCAGATTGTCATTGGCAATCATCACGTCGTTTCCACGTACCACCGCTCCAATAATCGTTCCCGGCGGTAGCTTGATTTCATCAATGACTCTGCCGACAACGCGCGAGGTGCTTTCATCACCGTGAGCAACGGCTTCAATAGCTTCTGCTACGCCGCGGCGCAATGAGGAAACACCAACAATATCTGCTTTTCGCACATGACTAAGCAACGCAGAAATAGTTGCTTGTTGTGGTGAAATCGCAATATCGATCACGCTCCCCTGAACCAGATCCACATAAGCGCGACGCTGGATCAATACCATCACCTTTTTCGCACCCATACGTTTGGCGAGCATGGCTGACATGATATTGGCCTCGTCATCGTTGGTGACGGCAATAAACAGATCAACTTGATCGATATGTTCTTCGGCCAGCAGTTCTTGATCCGACGCATCACCAAAAAAGACGATCGTATTCTGCAACTTTTCCGCCAGTTCGGCAGCGCGCTGCTGATTACGTTCGATGAGTTTGACGCTGTAATCTTTTTCCAGACGACGCGCCAGCCCTGCACCGATATTACCGCCACCAACCAGCATGATCCGCTTATACGGTTTTTCCAGTCGCTGTAATTCACTCATCACCGCGCGTATATGCTGCGAGGCGGCAATAAAGAATACTTCATCACCGGCTTCAACAATGGTCGAACCTTGCGGACGAATGGGGCGATCGTGGCGGAAAATTGCTGCCACACGAGTATCGATATGTGGCATATGTTCGCGCATGGTCGAAAGTGCATTACCAATCAGCGGGCCGCCATAATAGGCTTTAACCACAGCGAGGCTGACTTTACCCTCAGCGAAGTTCACCACCTGCAATGCGCCGGGATACTCAATCAGTCGGTAAATATTATCGATAACCAACTGCTCTGGTGCGATCAGATGATCAATCGGTACAGCATCTGAATGAAATAGCTTATCGGCATCGCGCACGTAGTCTGGTGAGCGGATACGAGCGATGCGATTAGGGGTGTTGAAAAGTGAGTAGGCTACCTGGCAGGCAACCATATTGGTTTCATCTGAACTGGTTACAGCAACCAGCATATCGGCGTCGTCGGCACCTGCCTCCCGCAATACGCGTGGATGAGAGCCATGCCCCTGCACGACTCGCAGGTCAAATTTATCCTGCAAGGTCCGCAGACGCTCACCGTTGGTATCGACAACAGTAATATCGTTGTTCTCGCCAACCAGGTTTTCCGCCAGTGTGCCGCCAACCTGACCGGCACCCAGAATGATAATTTTCATCAGTCGCGACCCGTTATGTCATCACTTTTTGATTAGCTTAGCGTAAAAGAAGCCGTCGCCCTCTTCGGCACCAGGCAGATTTTGCTTACCCGGTTGTTCTGGTGTTCCGGTGTCGCAAAGTTCGGCATCAGCGGTACGTTGCAAAAAGGCTTTAACCTGCAGGCTATTCTCTTCCGGTAACACCGAACAGGTGGCATAGACCAGGGTTCCACCGGATTTTAAATGCGGCCAAATGGCGTCGAGAATTTCAGACTGCAGTTGCGCGAGTTCCGGGATATCGCGATCACGACGTAACCACTTGATATCCGGATGGCGGCGAATCACACCCGTTGCTGAACAAGGCGCATCTAATAAAATGCGATCAAACTGTTGCTCGCCACACCATTGGGAAGGGTAGCGGCCATCACCTTGTTTCACGGTCGCCTTCATACCAAGGCGTTTTAAATTGTCGTAAACGCGAGAGAGGCGCTGTTCGTCAATATCAACCGCAAGAACCTGCGCTTCTGGTGCCACCTCAAGGATATGCGTTGTTTTACCGCCGGGGGCGGCGCAAAGATCCAGAATGTGTTCACCGTTTTGTGGCGCAAGCCAGGTCATGCAACCTTGTGCTGAAGCATCCTGAACGGTAACCCATCCGTCTTCAAAACCGGGTAGCGCATGAACAGGTGCAGGTGTTTCCAGCCGTACAGCATCAGGGTAATCCGCATGCGGGAAACCTTTCATTCCTGCTTCATCCAGCAATGCAAGCCAGTTGTCGCGGGAATGATGCGTACGATTAATGCGCAGCCACATTGGCGGACGCTGGTTATTGGCTTCGACGATGGATTGCCACTGCTCTGGATACGCTTTTTGCAGACGCTTCAGCAACCAGGAAGGATGCAGATAACGTGCATCACTGGTATTAAACTCGGCTAATAACTCTTCTTGCTGACGCTGGAACTGGCGTAACACGCCGTTAATCAGCCCCTTAAGTTGCGGGCGCTTAATTGCGACAGCGCCTTCAACCGTTTCAGCCAGCGCAGCATGAGGTGGAATGCGGGTATAAAGCAGTTGATACAAACCAACCATAATCAGGTAATGCACAGTGCGCTGTTTGCCGGTCATCGGACGGGCCATTAACTTATTAATCAGCCAGTCTAACTGCGAAAGCGTACGCAGTACGCCAAAGCACAACTCTTGAAGAAGTGCTTTGTCTTTATCAGAAACTTTTTGCTGGAGCGGTGGCAGAATGTTGCTTAATGATTGCCCTTGCTCGACGACTTGTTCAACGGCCTGGGCCGCCATGCTACGTAAATTACGTTGTTTTTTCATAAGTATAAAAATGCCCGGCAAGACCGGGCTTAGAAGAGTGGACTATCAGGCCAGACGCTTGCCCGGAATAAACCATTCCCGACGAGAATTCAGGAGGTCTTGTGCGCTCATCGCTTTCTTACCCGCAGGTTGCAACGAGAGCAGATTCAGGATGCCATTACCAGTCGCGACCTGAATGCCTTGTTTGTTGGCTTCAAGGATCGTTCCTGGGGCAGCGTTGGTTACCGTATCAATGATCGACGCTTTCCAGACTTTAACCGGCTGTCCTTCAATTTCCAGCCAGCTCATTGGCCATGGATTGAAAGCGCGAATGCAGCGTTCAAGCTGCGCTGCCGAAAGTGACCAGTCAATACGCGCTTCTTCTTTACTCAACTTTTCGGCGTAAGTAACAAGAGTTTCGTCCTGAACTTCTGGTTTCGCCGTGCCGTCTGCCAGTTGTTTCAATGTGGCGATAAGCCCTTGTGGGCCAAGCTCTGCCAGTTTGTCATATAACGTGCCGCTGGTATCTTCTGCGGTAATCGGGCAGGAGAGTTTATAGAGCATGTCGCCCGTGTCTAAACCGACATCCATTTGCATAATGGTCACGCCGGTTTCTGTATCGCCGGCCCACAGCGAACGTTGGATTGGCGCGGCGCCGCGCCAGCGTGGCAGCAGTGAACCATGAACGTTGATACAGCCAAGACGCGGCATCTCCAGCACTGCTTTAGGCAGAATTAAGCCATAGGCGACGACGACCATAACATCAGCGTGCAGATCGGCGACCAGTTGCTGGTTTTCTTGTGGACGCAGGGAAACAGGCTGAAAAACCGGTAACCCTTTCTCTTCTGCCAGCACTTTAACCGGGCTGGGCATTAGTTTTTTACCGCGACCTGCCGGTCGGTCCGGTTGGGTGAACACGCCGACAACGTTATGTCCAGAAGACAACAGCGCGTCGAGATGACGCGCTGCAAAGTCAGGTGTACCCGCAAAAATAATACGTAGTGATTCTGACACGTTAGTTCTTATCCTTAAGCCCGGGCTTTCAGACGATCCAGTTTTTCAACTTTCTGACGAATACGTTGTTGTTTCAGCGGTGACAGGTAATCCATGAACAGTTTACCGACCAGGTGATCCATCTCATGCTGAATGCAGATGGCTAACAGACCATCTGCTTCCAGTTCAAATGGTTTACCGTCGCGGTCCAGGGCGCGAATTTTAACTTTCTCTGCGCGTGGCACTAAAGCACGTTGTTCAGGGATCGACAGGCAACCTTCTTCAATGCCTGTTTCGCCGCTTTTTTCTAAAAGCTCCGGATTGATTAACACCAGCCGTTCGTCACGGTTTTCCGAAACATCAATAACAATGATACGTTGATGGATATCAACCTGGGTTGCCGCCAGGCCAATACCTTCTTCCGCGTACATCGTCTCGAACATATCATCGACGATACGCTGAATTTCTGCATTCACTTCTTCTACCGGTTTAGCAACTTTGCGAAGCCGCTCGTCCGGAATATGTAACACTTGCAAAACTGACATAAATCTCCAGAGATGTGTTCAGGAGTTAGAAAGATTATTTCTTCTATTCTAGACAAATCCCCCTCTGATTGACAGCATCGCTGACCAATCGCAAAGATTGCTAAGGCTGCTTATGGCAGGGAGATAAGGATGGTCGATACCGAAATTTGGCTGCGTTTAATGAGCATCAGCAGCTTGTACGGCGATGATATGGTCCGTATAGCTCACTGGCTGGCAGAACAGCCAAATATTGATGCGGTTGTATTGCAGCAAACAGGGCTTACATTGCGGCAGGCACAGCGCTTTCTTACATTTTCACAGCAGAGTATTGAAAGCTCACTTTGTTGGCTGGAGCAACCTAACCATCATTTAATCCCTGCGGACAGCGAATTTTATCCTCCTCAACTTGTTGCAACGGCTGATTATCCAGGTGCACTATTTGTTGCTGGTGATCTACAAGCGCTGCAATCATTTCAGTTGGCCGTAGTGGGAAGCCGGGCGCATTCATGGTATGGCGAACGGTGGGGGCGGCTGTTATGTGAGGCGCTGGCGGCGCGAGGCGTGACAATTACCAGTGGGCTGGCGCGTGGAATCGATGGTGTAGCGCATAAAGCGGCCTTGCAGGTAAATGGTGTCAGTGTTGCTGTGCTGGGGAATGGGCTAAATACAATTCATCCGCGTCGCCATGCCCGACTGGCTACCAGTCTGCTTGAACATGGTGGGGCTCTTGTCTCGGAATTTCCCCTTGATACCCCTCCTCTTGCTTACAATTTCCCGCGAAGAAATCGCATTATCAGTGGTCTAAGTAAAGGTGTACTGGTGGTGGAAGCGGCTTTGCGCAGTGGTTCACTGGTGACAGCGCGTTGTGCGCTTGAGCAGGGACGTGAAGTCTTTGCTTTGCCCGGTCCATTAGGGAGTCCCGGAAGTGAAGGCCCCCACTGGCTTATAAAACAAGGTGCGATTCTTGTGACGGAACCGGAAGAAATTCTGGAAAATTTGCAATATGGATTGCACTGGTTGCCAGATGCCCCTGAAAAATCATTTTATTCACCAGATCAGGAAGACGTGGCATTGCCATTTCCTGAGCTCCTGGCTAACGTAGGAGATGAGGTAACACCTGTTGACGTCGTCGCTGAACGTGCCGGCCAACCTGTGCCAGAGGTAGTTACTCAACTACTTGAACTGGAGTTAGCAGGATGGATCGCAGCTGTACCCGGCGGCTATGTCCGATTGAGGAGGGCATGCCATGTTCGACGTACTAATGTATTTGTTTGAAACCTATATTCACACTGAAGCTGAGTTGCGTGTGGATCAAGACAAACTTGAACAGGATCTTACCGACGCAGGTTTTGAGCGAGAAGATATCTACAATGCCCTGCTATGGCTGGAAAAACTTGCTGATTATCAGGAAGGGCTGGCAGAACCGATGCAACTGGCCTCGGATCCTCTCTCCATGCGTATTTATACACCGGAAGAGTGTGAACGACTGGATGCCAGCTGCCGTGGGTTTCTGCTTTTCCTTGAGCAGATTCAGGTGCTCAACCTTGAAACTCGTGAAATGGTGATAGAGCGAGTGCTCGCGCTGGATAACGCAGAGTTCGAACTGGATGATCTGAAATGGGTGATCCTGATGGTGTTGTTCAACATCCCGGGCTGCGAAAATGCGTACCAGCAAATGGAAGAATTACTCTTTGAAGTGAATGAAGGTATGCTGCATTAATCATTTCTTTAATTCAGCATAAGTTGTTATGGCGAAATCAGCACTGTTCACGGTGCGTAATAATGAGTCCTGCCCAAAGTGCGGGGCTGAACTGGTTATTCGATCCGGGAAACACGGTCCGTTTCTTGGGTGCTCACAGTATCCGGCGTGTGACTACGTCCGTCCTCTGAAATCTTCAGCGGATGGGCATATCGTCAAAGTTCTGGAGGGGCAGGTTTGCCCTGCATGCGGAGCAAATCTGGTATTACGCCAGGGACGCTTTGGTATGTTTATTGGTTGCAGTAACTACCCTGAATGCGAACATACCGAACTTATCGATAAACCGGACGAAACAGCAATTACCTGTCCTCAATGTCGGACGGGCCATCTGGTCCAGCGCCGCTCCCGTTATGGCAAAACATTTCACTCCTGTGATCGCTACCCTGAGTGTCAATTTGCTATTAACTTCAAACCAATAGCCGGAGAGTGCCCTGAGTGTCATTATCCGCTACTCATCGAAAAGAAAACCGCGCAGGGTGTAAAACACTTTTGTGCCAGTAAACAATGTGGAAAGCCGGTTTCGGCGGAATAATAACGTGAATAATAACCTGCAAGGAGACGCTATCGCAGCTGCGATAGATGTCCTCAATGAAGAACGTGTCATCGCCTATCCAACGGAAGCCGTTTTCGGTGTCGGGTGCGATCCTGATAGCGAAACAGCAGTGATGCGGCTGTTGGATTTAAAACAGCGTCCGGTTGATAAGGGGCTGATTTTAATCGCGGCAAATTACGAGCAGCTTAAACCCTATATTGATGACAGCATGCTGACTGACGCGCAGCGTGAAACCATTTTTTCTCGCTGGCCTGGTCCTGTCACTTTTGTCTTTCCCGCGCCTGCGACAACACCGCGATGGTTGACGGGCCGCTTTGATTCGCTTGCTGTACGAGTCACCGACCATCCGTTGGTGGTTGCTTTGTGCCAGGCTTATGGTAAACCGCTGGTTTCTACCAGTGCCAACTTGAGTGGATTGCCACCTTGTCGAACAGTAGACGAAGTTCGCGCACAATTTGGCGCGGCGTTCCCGGTTGTGCCTGGTGAAACGGGGAGGCGTTTAAATCCTTCAGAAATCCGCGATGCCCTGACGGGTGAACTGTTTCGACAGGGGTAACATAATGGAAACCTATGCTGTTTTTGGTAATCCGATAGCCCACAGCAAATCGCCATTCATTCATCAGCAATTTGCTCAGCAACTGAATATTGAACATCCCTATGGCCGCGTGTTGGCACCCATCAATGATTTCATCAACACGCTAAACGCTTTCTTTCGTGCTGGTGGTAAAGGTGCGAATGTGACGGTGCCTTTTAAAGAAGAGGCTTTTGCCAGAGCAGATGAGCTTACTGAACGGGCAGCGTTGGCTGGTGCAGTTAATACCCTCAAGCGGTTAGAAGATGGACGCCTGCTGGGTGACAATACCGATGGTGTAGGCTTGTTAAGCGATCTGGAACGTCTGTCTTTTATTCGCTCCGGTTTACGTATTCTGCTTATCGGCGCTGGTGGGGCATCTCGTGGGGTATTACTGCCGCTTCTCTCTCTGGACTGTGCGGTGACAATCACTAACCGAACAGTTTCTCGCGCGGAAGAGTTGGCTAAATTGTTTGCGCACACTGGAAGTGTTCAGGCGTTGGGTATGGACGAACTGGAAGGCCACGAGTTCGATCTTATTATTAACGCGACATCCAGTGGCATTAGTGGAGATGTTCCGGCGATCCCGGCATCGCTCGTCCATTCAGGTATTTGTTGTTATGACATGTTCTACCAGAAGGGAAAAACGCCCTTTCTGGCATGGTGTGAACAGCAAGGCTCAAAACGTAATGCGGATGGATTGGGGATGTTAGTGGCGCAGGCGGCTCATGCCTTTCTTCTCTGGCACGGTGTTCTGCCTGACATAGAACCAGTTATAAAGCAATTGCAGGAGGAGTTGTCCGCGTGAATCAGGCCATCCAGTTTCCAGACAGGGAAGAGTGGAACGAGAGTAAAAAATGCGTTTGTTTTCCAGCTCTTGTAAATGGTATGCAGCTCACTTGCGCTATTACTGGAGAGAGTCTGGCGAACCGCTTTGCAGGAGATACGCCAGAACAGTGGTTAGCGAATTTTCGTCAGCATCGCTGGGACCTGGAGGAAGAAGCGGAAAACTTAATTCAGGAACAAAGTGAAGATGATCAAGGTTGGGTCTGGTTACCCTGATCCAGATATTCGTCCTTCCATTTCACGTAATTATTTGCGGAATAGCGTAACCCAGCCTTCTCTTCATCACTTAACGGGCGGATCTGTTTGACGGGGCTACCGAGATACAGATATCCGCTCTCCAGTCGTTTATTTTGTGGGACCAGGCTACCCGCACCAATCATCACATCATCTTCTACTATTGCGCCATCAAGTAAAATTGAGCCCATCCCAACCAAAACTCGATTGCCAATGGTGCAGCCGTGGAGCATCACTTTATGTCCAACCGTAACGTCTTCACCGACGATTAACGGATTGCCTTGTGGATTAGCCGTTGATTTATGGGTCACGTGTAAGACGCTACCATCCTGAATATTAGTGCGGGCACCGATTTGTACATAATTCACATCGCCACGAATCACAACGAGCGGCCAAATCCCCACATCATCAGCCAGGCGGGCGTCACCAATAACCACACTACTACTGTCGATCATTACGCGCTGACCGATTTGTGGAAAAAGATCGCGGTATGGGCGTAAAACATCAGACATACTTACCTCAACAATAAATGATTTACTAATGACTTTGGGTGCATTATTGGCCTTGTGCAAGTCTTTTAGTATGCAAAAAAGCACCGTTTTGTGTGTGAATGCAGCAAAAAGGGTGAAAAAACAACAAACAGAAAAAAAGATCAAAAAAGTACTTGTGCAAAAAATTGGGATCCCTATAATGCGCCTCCGTTGAGACGACAACGTGAAACACTTCACAAGATGGTCGTAACAACAAAGAGAAAAATCCTGAAATTC